>NZ_JALBHA010000033.1:0-31938 GCF_023006445.1 Bradyrhizobium sp. SHOUNA76 | reverse complement strand
GCAGCGCTGTCCGCCGGCGGCGCATCCGACGGTGCGCCGGGCATCCGCCCGCATGATCGCGTGCGCTACTACGCGGCCTTCGTCGTCGATCCCGACGGCAACCGGATCGAGGCGGTGACGTTTCCTGCGGAGTAGGGCGTCAGAGCTTGCGCGCGACTTCCGGAGCGAGCTCTTTTTCCGCCTCGGCGAGCCGTGCCACGGCGGCCTTCAGCTTCGGCAGGATCTCCTCGACCCGATCGGCCTTGAGGATGTCGACCGAAAGGCCGGCACGGATGAACTCGGTCTGGCGCATGTGCGACAGCAGCGAGAACAGCGGCTCCCAGAAATTGTCGATATTGGCGAGCAGCACGGGCTTGGCGTGACGGCCGAGCTGCTTCCAGGTCAACTGCTCGACCAGCTCCTCCAGCGTGCCGACGCCACCCGGCAGCGCCACGAAGGCGTCGGAGCGTTCGAACATCAGCCGCTTGCGCTCGTGCATGTCGGGGGTGACGATCATCTCCTGCACGCGCGTCAGCGCATTCTCGCGCATCCGCAGGAACTCGGGGATGATGCCGGTGACGGTGCCGCCGTGATCAAGCACGGAGGTCGCGACCGAGCCCATCAGGCCAAGCGAGCCGCCGCCATAGACGAGGCGGATGTTGTTCTCGGCGAGCGCCTTGCCGAACGCCTTGGCGCCTTCGGTGAAGCGGGGATTGGTTCCTGGGCCGGAGCCGCAATAGACACAGACGGTTTTGATCGTGCTCATTGGTGCCATGATGCATTGCAGCGAAGAGGCGTCAAGCCCAATCGGTGATTCGATACTCCCGGAAATCTACCGGTAAACGGCGACAAGCAATCGAAGATTCGCCATCTGGCGGGGTGCGTTGACATCGGGAAGGCTCTATATGACAGGCGAAAATCGTAAATCGCGGTGACGCCCGCATCCGGCGGGATTTCAGGCTTTTTGATGGACCAACCTCAATCGTTCGACGGCGCCGACGTTCCCGATCCTGCCGGCGGCCCGCCGGAGCGGGCCACGTTGATGGGCACGCTGGCGCATCTGTGGCCCTTTATCTGGCCAGGCGACCGCTTCGACCTGAAGATGCGTGTGGTGTGGTCGCTTGTGCTGCTGCTCGCTGCCAAGCTGATCACGTTGACGGTACCGTTCAGCTTCAAATGGGCGACGGACGCGCTGACCGGCGCCAATACGGCGCCGCTGCAGGCTGACAATTGGCACCTCTGGGTGATCGCCTCGCCGTTGCTGCTGACCGTGAGCTACGGCACGATGCGCATCTTGATGGCGTTGCTGACACAGTGGCGCGATGGCATCTTTGCGCGCGTCGCCATGCATGCGGTGCGCAAGCTCGCCACCATCACCTTCATCCATATGCACGAGCTGTCGCTGCGCTTTCATCTCGAGCGCAAGACCGGCGGTCTGACGCGCGTGCTCGAGCGCGGCCGCGAGGGCATCGAGGTCATCGTACGCATGGTGATCCTGCAGCTGATCCCGACCATCGTCGAGGTCTCGCTGCTGATGGCCGTGCTGCTCTGGCAATTCGACTGGCGCTACGTGGTCGCAACGCTGATCACGGTCATGCTCTACATGTACTACACTTACATCGCGACCGAGTGGCGGATCGGCATCCGCCGCAAGATGAACGATTCCGATACCGAGGCGAACACCAAGGCGATCGACTCGCTGCTCAACTACGAGACCGTGAAATATTTCGGCGCCGAGGCGCGCGAGGCCCAGCGCTACGACAAGTCGGTCGCGCGCTACGAGGAGGCGAGCGTCCACACCTACACCTCACTCGCGGTGCTCAACACCGGCCAGGCGGTGATCTTCACGCTGGGGCTGACCGCGACCATGCTGATGTGCGCGATCGGCGTGCGCAACGGCACCAACACCGTCGGCGATTTCGTGCTGGTCAACGCCATGATGATCCAGCTCTATCAGCCCCTGAACTTCATGGGCATGGTCTATCGCGAGATCAAGCAGGCGATCATCGACATCGAGAAGATGTTCAATGTGCTGGGCCGCGAGGCCGAGATCAAGGACGCGCCCGATGCGCAGCCGCTGGTCATCTCCGCCGGCACCGTGCGCTTCGAGGACGTGCGCTTTGCCTATGAGGCAACGCGGCCTATCCTCAAGGGCATCAGCTTCGAGGTGCCGGCCGGCAAGACCGTCGCCATCGTCGGCCCGTCAGGGGCGGGCAAGTCGACCATCTCGCGTCTGCTGTTCCGCCTCTACGACGTCTCCGGCGGCAAGATCCTGATCGACGGGCAGGACATCCGTGCGGTGACGCAGGATTCACTTCGGGCCTCGATCGGCATGGTGCCGCAGGACACCGTGCTGTTCAACGACACCATCCGCTACAACATCCGCTACGGGCGCTGGGACGCCAGCGATGCCGAAGTCGAGCAAGCGGCGCGGCTCGCGCAGATCGACCATTTCATCCGCATGTCGCCGAAGGGTTACGAGACCCAGGTCGGCGAGCGCGGGCTCAAACTGTCCGGCGGCGAGAAGCAGCGCGTCGCGATCGCGCGCACTGTTTTGAAGGCGCCGCCGATCCTGGTGCTGGACGAGGCGACCTCGGCGCTCGACACCCACACCGAGCACGAGATCCAGGGCGCGCTCGAACGGGTCGCGAAGAACCGTACTTCGCTGGTGATCGCGCACCGGCTTTCGACCATCGTTGGAGCCGATGAGATCATCGTGCTGGATCAGGGCCGCATCGCCGAGCGCGGGACCCATGCCAAGCTGCTCGCCCATGGCGGCCTCTATGCCAGCATGTGGAACAGGCAGCGCGAGGCCGAGGCAGCGCGCGAGAAACTGGCCAAGATGGCCGACACCGGCGAGGCCCCCAACCGGGCGCCGCCACCGGTCGGCGACGCCCTGACGGCGCCTGCGGCGGCGGAGTGACCTTGTCTCCGGTCCCAACTCTGGCCTAAACAAGCCCGCGCGACGACCCGCGCCATTAACTCCGACCGGCAGATAGCGATGTCCATTCTCGATTCGATCCAGCGTCAGATCCCACCGATCCACAAGGAGGGCTATCCCTTCATCGGCGGCTTTGCGCTGGCAAGCCTGATCCTGTTCTGGCTGTGGTCGCCTCTGGGCTGGATCGGCACGATCCTGACCGTGTGGTGCGCGCTGTTCTTCCGCGATCCCGTGCGCGTGACGCCGGTGCGCGAGGGGCTGGTGGTGTCGCCGGCCGACGGCCGCGTCTCGATGATCACCATGGCGCTGCCGCCGGCCGAACTCGGGCTCGGCGATCGGCCGTTGCCGCGCATCTCGGTGTTCATGAGCGTCTTCAATTGCCACGTGAACCGCGCTCCCGTCGCGGGCAGGGTGGACCGCATCGCCTACCGCCCCGGCCTCTTCATCAATGCCGAGCTTGACAAGGCCAGCGAGGACAATGAGCGCAATTCGCTGGTGATCTCGACACCGACGGCGCGGATCGGAGTGGTCCAGATTGCAGGGCTTGTCGCCAAGCGCATCGTCTGCTTCGTCAGGGAGGGGCAGGCGATCGGCGCCGGCGAGCGTTTCGGTCTGATCCGCTTCGGCTCGCGGCTCGACGTCTACCTGCCTGCGGGAACCAAGGCGCTGGTCTCGGAAGGGCAGACCGCCATCGCCGGCGAGACGATTTTGGCCGATCTTGCGGGCGACGACCCCAGCCGCGCCTACCGCGCCATTTAACCAATTAGTCGGTCTGTGGGGGCCTTCCGCCGCAATGGCGGAGGGAGACGCGACTTGCTATATCTCGCCTTGAGGTGAGGACCAGCGATGACGCCCTATGACTTCAAATACCCCGATACGCGCCGCCGCCGGTTCCGCCCGATTCCGGTGCGGATGCTGGTGCCCAACATCATCACGCTGCTGGCGATCTGCGCCGGCCTGACCTCGATCCGGCTGTCGATCGAGGGGCGGATGTCGCTCGCCGTCTACGCCATCGTGTTCGCGGCGGCCCTCGACGGCATCGACGGCCGCATCGCGCGCATGATCAAGGGCCAATCCAAGTTCGGCGCCGAACTCGACAGCCTCGCTGACTTCGTCAATTTCGGTGTGGCGCCCGGCCTGATGTTGTATTTCTGGCAGCTCCATGAGCTCGGCAATGCCGGCTGGATCGCCGCGATGGTGTTCGCGATCTCCGGCGGCCTGCGTCTGGCGCGCTTCAATGCCACCATGGACGATCCCAACAAGCCGGCCTTCGCCGCCAATTTCTTCACCGGCGTGCCGGCGCCGGCCGGCGCTATCACCGTGCTGCTGCCGATTTACGTCGCGTTCCTCGATCTCGGCCGCACTCCCGCGGTGGTGACGGCGGCCTATACGCTCCTGATCGCCTTCCTGATGGTGTCGCGCCTGCCGGTGTTCTCCGGCAAGACCAAGCGCATGCGCGTGCCGCCGGAGCTGGTGCTGCCGGCTTTCGTCGCCGTGATCGTCTTCATCGCCCTGCTGATCGCCTATCCCTGGCACGTGCTGTCGATCGGCACGGTGCTGTATCTGCTCTGCCTGCCGCTCGGCTACAAATCCTACCGCGACCAGGCGCGCGCGCTGGAAACCGCAACGCCGGCGGAAGGCGAAGTCCCGTCACCACCTTCGGCGCCGACGCTGGCGAATTTGTCGGAGCCACCGCCGGATGACGACCGGCCCGGACGGCTGCACTGAACGGTTGTTACGGATATCTGCCATGAAGGCGTGCTGAGTTGGGTCGAGGCTCGATCTCGGCTATATCGCCCTGTGCCGGCGGCACCGCGCCAACAGCGGCCGCCAATCTGGGAGAGAACGCCTTGACCAATTCCGCGACCGGGCCGCTGCCCGCTTCCGTCCTCGAAGCGCTGGGCCGCTACGACACGCCGACGATCTGCAATGCCATGGAGATCGTGGCGCCCGAGCGCCGGCTGATCGGCTACACCACCAAGCAATTGGTTTGCCCGTTCCCCGATCTGCCGCCGATCGTCGGCTACGCCCGCACGGTTGCGATCCGCTCGGTGCTGAAATCCTCGCTGCCGGCGGAAGAGCAGTCCAAGCGCCGCATCGAATATTACGAGTATGTCGGCACCGGCCATGGTCCGCGCATCTCGGTGATCCAGGACATCGACGGTCCTGACGTCGGCTACGGCGCGTTCTGGGGCGAGGTCCAGAGCAACGTGCACAAGGCGCTCGGCTGCCTCGGCGTCATCACCGACGGTTCGATCCGCGACATCCCGCAATGGGCCCCTGGCTTCCAGGCGCTGGCCGGCTCGATCGGGCCGTCCCATGCCTGGGTGCATGCCGAGAGCTTTGGCGGCGAGGTGCGCGTTGCCGGCATGACCGTGAAGTCGGATGACCTGATTCACGCCGACCAGCACGGCGCCATCGTGATTCCGCACGACATCGCCGCCAAGCTGCCCGAGGCCGCCGAACTCTGTGGCCGCCGCGAGACGCCGATCCTGGAGATCGCCCGCAGCCCCGACTTCTCGCTGGAGAAGCTGAAGGCCGCGCTGAAGCGCTCGGCGGAAATTCACTGAGCTTACGGCGACGACGCCGGTCGTGGGCTGCCTTGTTCGCTCAGGAACAGGGCAGCCTGATCGGGCTCACCAAACACAGCGGCGGCGCATCCGATGAGGGTGAAGCCGCCGGCGAAGTCCCACAGGGTGACGTCGTCTGGGCTGTCGGTGGTGTGAATCAACCGCGCTGCAATGACGGCGAAGGCAGCCTCGACAAAGAGCAGGGCGCTGAACGCCGGCAGGACGAGCTCCGGTTCGAGCATATGCAGCGCCAGCAGCGCCGGCAACGCGGTGAGAAGACTGAACAGCGTCAACATTGCAAATCGCTCCCGCGATCGAGCATGCCGCAGGGCTGCAGGATAGCAGATCCATCCATCGTTTTGCCCGTGGCGCAGGGCCGCAGCGCTCCATCCGGAGCACGAGCAAACCGTCTCGCAGCTGTTCAAGTGGACGCCGTGTCTTCATCGCCTCGTCGCAGCCCAATCATGGTTAGCAAAGCGTTGAAATTCCTGTCGGTGATCGGCAAAGCCCGCATCCTCCGAGTGCACTGCGCCCGGTTTGGCAGGCCGGCTCAACTTAACCTTTACGCGGCTTTAAGGGCGGCGCTCTAGGGTTTCCGATGCGGTTCGGGGTTGGGCCGCGCCAGCGGCCAGGACGGCCGTTGTTGCGTACGCGTTGGAGTATCCCATGGATATCATGACGAGCGTCGGGCTCACGGCGGGCATCATCGTCATCACTGCGATGATCTTCATGGGCGGCGACCTCCACATGTTCATCTCCGAACATGCGATGATCATCATCTTCGGCGGCTCGATCTCCGCCACCATGATCCGCTTTCCGCTCTCGGCACTCCTGCACGGCCTTCCGCTCGGAGCCAAGTTCGCCTTCACCATGAGCCGCCTGTCGGCGCACGACCTCGTCGACGAGCTCGCCCGCATCGCCGAGATCGCCCGCAAGCAGGGCCCGGTGGGTCTCGAAAAGGTCGAGACCGACGAGCCCTTCCTCGCCAAAGGCATCCGCTACGTCGCCGACGGCTACGACCTCGACTTCATCCGCGACAATCTCGAGCGCGACCGCGACAACTTCCTCATGCATCTGGACGAGGGCAGCAAGATCTACCGCGCCATCGGCGATTGCGCCCCGGCGTTCGGCATGATCGGCACCCTGATCGGCATGGTGCAGATGTTCGCCAACATGACCGATCCGTCCAAGCTCGGCCCGTTCATGGCGACCGCGCTGCTCGCCACGCTTTACGGCGCGCTGGTTGCGAACCTGTTCTGTCTGCCGATCGCCGACAAGCTGCACGGCAAGCTGCTGGACGAGGAGACCAATCGTACCCTGATCATCGACGGCATCCTGATGATCCGCGACTCCAAGAGCCCGACGCTCGTGCGCGAAATGCTGCTGGCCTACCTGCCGGAGAAGCATCGTCACGCCGAGGGTGAGCCGGTGCCGGCGTAAGACCGCCCGCCGGGATTTTCAGCCATGGCCAAGAAGAAACGCGGCGATGCGCACGGAGGCGGTCACGGCTGGTTCGTGACCTTCGCCGACCTGATGGGCTTGATGATGAGCTTCTTCGTGATGCTCGTCGCATTCTCGACGCAGGACGCCAACAAGCTGAAGATCGTCGCGGGATCGATGCGCGACGCCTTCGGTGTGCAGAGCGAAGCGCGCTATGCCGGCATCGTCGAGTCCGACGGGTTGCCGACCCGCCCACGGCTGAAGAACGTCGACCATATCCAGCCCGAGGATGCCTCCAACACGCCGACGCCGGACCAGGAGGATCGCGACCGCACGTCGGGGGCGAAGATCAAGGTCGACCGCAATTTCGCGCTCGCTGCGGCCTCGCTGCGCCAGGCGCTGCAGGACATGCCGGAGCTGACCGAGATGTCCAAGCACATCATGTTTGAGGAGACCAAGCAGGGTCTCAACCTGGAGATCGTCGACCAGGACGGCCGCTCGATGTTCGCCGACGGCTCCAAGGTCCCCTATGACCGCACCCGCCGTCTGGTCGAAAAGCTCGCGATCCCGCTCAAGGCCACGCCGCTCCGCGTCTCCATCGCCGGCCACACCGCGGCGGGCTTCGTGCCGACCCGCAGCGAGTACGGCGCCTTCGATCTGTCGGCCGATCGCGCCAACGCCGTGCGCCAGATCCTCGAACGCGAAGGCCTGCCGCCGTCGCATATCTTCGCTGTCTCCGGAAAGGCGGACACCCAGCCGCTGTTTCCGGACGATCCTTCGCTCGCGGCCAACCGGCGGGTGACCATCACCCTGATGCGCGAAGATCCCCCGCTGCCGCCGAATCTGAAGCCCTGAGCATGGTCCGGTAAAGTGGGCACCGTTTTTCCGACGAGATCATGCTCGGAAAATATGTCCTCTTGCGTTACCATTTTACCTGAGGCATGTCGTCGCGCGGGCGACGAACGTTGCTGCGGTGTCACAGCTTCTGTCTGGGCGCCTGCTATGGTGATGGGCTGATTGACAGGCGCGCCGGAAGCGTCAAAAGGCGCCGGATCAATTCCAGGGAAGAAGCGTTTTCCACCTTCATGACGGCGAGCATCACACAGGCCGAGACCCAGGATGGGCAACCGGTCACCTCAGGTTTTTGGGCCCTTACGCTCGGGAGCATCGGCGTCGTCTTCGGCGATATCGGCACCTCGCCCCTGTATGCATTCCACGAGGCTGTCAAGGCCGCGGCCCATGGCGAGCCGGTCTCGCGGGTCATCGTGCTGGGCGTGCTCTCGCTGATCCTGTGGGCGCTGTTGATCGTCGTCACCGCCAAATACGTTCTGCTGCTGCTGCGCGCCGACAATAACGGGGAGGGCGGCACGCTTTCCCTGATGGCGCTCGGCCAGCGCGCGCTCGGGCGGCGAAGCTGGGTTCTGCTCGCGCTCGGCGTGGTCGGCGCCTCCATGTTCATCGGCGATTCCATGATCACGCCGGCGATATCGGTGCTGTCGGCGGTCGAAGGCCTGAAGCTCGCAACCCCCGCGCTCGAGCATTACGTGGTGCCGCTCACCGTGCTCATCCTGGTGCTGCTGTTCGCGGTCCAGAGCAAGGGGACCGCGCTGGTGGCCTCGGCCTTCGGGCCGGTGATGGTGGTCTGGTTCACCATCATCGCGGTGATGGGGGCGGTCCACATCGCCGACGACCCGACCGTGCTGGCGGCGATCAATCCCTATTACGCGGTGCAGTTCGTGCTGTCGCACGGCACGATCGGCCTCGTGACGCTCGGCGCGGTGTTCCTGGCGGTGACAGGGGGCGAGGCGCTCTATGCCGATCTCGGCCATTTCGGCCGCAAGCCGATCCAATTGGCATGGATGTTCTTCGTACTTCCCGCGCTCTTGATCAATTATTTCGGGCAGGGCGCGCTGGTGCTGTCCGATCCGAGCGCAATCGAGCATTCCTTCTATCGCATGGTGCCCGAAGGCCTGGTGCTGCCGCTGGTCGGGCTTGCGACTGCCGCGACCGTGATCGCGAGCCAGGCGGTGATCACCGGTGCCTATTCGCTGGTCTATCAGGCGGTGCAGCTCGGCCTGCTGCCGCGTTTCGAGGTCCGTTATACGTCCGAGACCCATGCCGGCCAGATCTACCTTCCGCGGGTGAACCGGCTGCTGCTGATCGGCGTGATGCTGTTGGTCCTGCTGTTTCACACTCCCAGCAATCTGGCCTCGGCCTACGGCATCGCGGTCTCCACCACCATGGTCGCCGACGGCATCATGGGCTTCGTCGTGATCTGGAAATTGTGGAACTGGCGCGCCGCCACGGCTGCTGCCGTGATCGTGCCCTTCGTCGTCGTCGATCTGAGCTTTTTCAGCGCCAATCTCCTGAAGCTGCTCGAGGGCGCCTGGGTGCCCCTGCTGTTCGGCGTGGCTATGGCGGGGACGATCTGGACCTGGCGGAAGGGCTCCGGGATTCTGATCCAGAAGACGCGCCGGATCGAGGTGCCGCTGGACGATCTGATCCGGAGCCTCGAGAAGCGGCCCCCGCATATCGTCAAGGGCACCGCTGTGTTCCTGACCAGCGATCCCTCGTTCGTGCCGACCGCGCTGCTGCACAATCTCAAGCACAACAAGGTGCTGCACGAGCACAACGTGGTCCTGACCATCGAGACCGCGCACACGCCGCGGGTGGACCTGTCCGAGCGGTTCCGGATGGAAAAGATCAGCGAGAAATTCTCCAAGGTCCGGCTGCGCTTCGGCTACATGGAGCAGCCGAACGTGCCCAAGGCGCTCGCGATCGCGCGCAAGCAGGGCTGGCAATTCGACATCATGTCGACGTCATTCTTCGTGTCGCGAAGGTCGCTGAAAGCGTCGGCGCAGTCGGGCATGCCGCTGTGGCAGGACCATCTGTTCATTGCGCTCAGCCGGTCCGCCAACGATGCCACGGATTACTTCCAAATCCCCACCGGCCGGGTGGTTGAAGTCGGAACCCAGGTCACCATCTAGAACGCATCTGCTCCAGCTATGCGAATTTGCATGGCCAGGCTCCGAAATCGGGCTAGGCTATGCCGGTAGCGCAGGACTATAAGCCGCGCGCTCTTCCGCCATTGTGCAGTGAAGCATTTTTAGAGGCCACTGGGCTCTCCCATGACAAGCGATGTAGCGATTTCCGCCCCGGAAACGGCGGCGGCCAATGGGCATGGCGAGGCCCACACCACCGCCCGTTTCGGCGCGCTGACGCTCGGCAGCATCGGCGTCGTCTACGGCGATATCGGCACCAGCCCGCTCTACGCGTTCCGTGAAGCGGTGATGGCCGCCTCGGGCGCAGAGGGGTTGCCGACGCCGGCAGCGGTGCTCGGCGTGCTCTCCCTGATCCTGTGGGCGCTCGTCGTCGTGGTGACGCTCAAATACGTCGTGATCCTGCTCCGTGCCGACAACAATGGCGAGGGCGGCACGTTGGCACTGATGGCGCTGGCCCAGCGTGCGGTCGGCACCGGCGGGACGACCATCGTCCTGCTCGGCATCATCTCCGGCGCGTTGTTCTACGGCGATGCCGTGATCACGCCGGCGCTCTCGGTGCTGTCGGCGATCGAGGGCATGAAGGACGTCACGCTCCGGTTCGAGCCCTATATCGTGCCGCTGACGGTTGTGATCCTGGTCTGCCTGTTCGCGGTGCAGTCGCGCGGAACCGCCCGCGTCGCCGCCTTCTTCGGTCCGATCATGTGCGTCTGGTTCGCGGTCATCGCGGCGGCGGCGATCCATCCCATCATCCAGCAGCCGCAAGTCCTATACGCGTTGAACCCGCTCTACGCCGTGTCCTTCATGATCCATCACGGCATCATTGGCTTTGTCACGCTGGGCGCCGTGTTCCTGGCGGTTACCGGCGCCGAGGCGCTCTATGCCGATCTCGGCCATTTCGGCAAGCGGCCGATCCAGATTGCGTGGCTGTCGATCGTGCTGCCATCGCTGGCGCTGAACTATCTCGGGCAGGGCGCGCTCGTCCTCAGCGATCCCGGCGCGATCGTCAGCCCATTCTTCCAGCTCTTCCCGCAAGGTTTCATCCGCGGCTGCATGGTTGTGCTCGCCACCATGGCGACCGTTATCGCGAGTCAGGCGGTCATTACCGGCGCCTATTCGCTGACGCGCCAGGCGATTCAGCTTGGGCTGCTGCCGCGCTTCGAAATTCGTCATACCTCTGAAGCCCATTCCGGCCAGATCTTCATCCCGCGCATCAACCAGCTCTTGCTGCTCGCGGTGGTGCTGCTGGTGCTGCTGTTCCGCTCCTCCAGCGCGCTGGCCTCGGCCTACGGCATCTCCGTCACCGGGACCATGGTGGTCACGGCGATGATGGGCTTCGTGGTGATCTGGAAGGTCTGGCGGTGGTCGCCGCTCGCGGCCGCCGCGCTGATTGCCCCGTTCCTGTTCCTCGACCTGACCTTCCTGGCCGCGAACCTGCTCAAGGTGTTCGAGGGTGGCTGGGTGCCGCTGGCGCTCGGCGCGCTCATGATCATCCTGATGTACACGTGGCGCCGCGGCAGTCGGCTGCTGTTCGAGAAGTCGCGCAAGCTCGAGTTCCCGCTCGCTGACCTCGTGGCGATGCTGGAGAAGCGGCCGCCGCAGCGGGTGCCCGGCACCGCCGTGTTCCTGACCTCGGACCCGCTCAGCGCGCCGACCGCACTGATGCATAGTCTGAAGCACTACAAAGTGCTGCATGAGAAGAATGTCATTCTCACCATCGAGACGGCGCAGACCCCGCGGATCGATCCGGCCGAGCGCGTGAAGCTGGAGCAGATCTCACCGACCTTCTCCAAGGTGACGCTGAAATTCGGCTTCATGGAATCGCCCAACGTGCCGAAGGCGCTGGCGATCGCCCGCAAACTCGGCTGGCAGTTCGACATCATGTCGACCTCGTTCTTCTTGTCGCGCAGGGCGCTCAAGCCCGCAGCGCATTCCGGCATGCCGCGCTGGCAGGACCGGCTGTTCATCTCGCTCAGCCGCTCCGCCAACGACGCCACCGACTATTTCCAGATCCCGTCGGGGCGCGTCGTCGAGGTCGGCACCCAGGTGACGATCTAGCGCCGCTGTCGTCGCCCGGCTTGACCGGGCGACCCACTGTTCCAGAGTCAGCGTGGCTAGAACCGAGGAACCGCGGCGTACTGGATCCCCCGCCTTCGCGGGGAATGACACCCAACGCGCGGTGAGAGGTGAAGTGGGTCTCCCAGGCAGGAGCTCCAAAGCCGCACTTCAAGTCGCTCCGATTTAGCTTTAACTTGCGCCGGGCGGCTCAAGCCTTTGTAGCGCTTGATTTTCACAAGCCGAGAGGCGAGGTTGCCGCCGGCCGGGGACGCCCCGGTATACGGCTCGCGATGTTGGAGGATGATGTGGCAAACCAGGTACAGGATCTGACCCCGGACGAGGTCTCCAAGGGTGTCGCGGAAGGGCGCTATCTGCTGGTCGACGTGCGCGAGCCGAACGAGGTCGAAGCCGAGGCCTATCCCTACGGCGTTGTGGTGCCGCTCTCGACCTTCGATCCCAAGGCGATCCCCGATCCCCAAGGCAAGGATGTCGTGTTCGCCTGCCGCTCAGGCAAGCGCTCGGTGACGGCCTCGCTCGCGGCGCAGGCGGCGGGCCTGCCTTACGACAAGCATCTGGCCGGCGGCATGCTCGGCTGGAAGGCGGCGGGTCTTCCCAGCAAGGTCGGCGGCTGATCGGCCCCATGTCCAAAAGCGCTTCCCTGAACAAGGTCTTTGCCGACCTTCCCGTCACCATATTCGAGGCGATGTCGCAGGCCGCGCGCGACAATGCCGCCATCAATCTCGGCCAGGGCTTTCCGGACGATCCCGGCCCCGAGGACATCCGCCGCGCCGCGGCCGACGCCTCGCTGAACGGCTATAACCAGTACCCCTCGATGATGGGCCTGCCGGAGCTGCGCCAGGCCATCGCGACCCATTACGGACATTGGCACGGCCTCAAGCTCGATCCGATGAGCGAGGTGATGGTCACCTCCGGCGGCACTGAGGCGCTGACCTCGGCCATCCTCGCGGTGGTCCAGCCCGGCGACGAGGTGGTGTGCTTCCAGCCGGTGTATGATTCCTACCTGCCGATCATCCGCCAGGCCGGCGGCATTCCGCGCCTGGTGCGGCTCGAGCCGCCGCATTGGCGGTTGAATGAGGACATGCTGAAAAGCGTCTTCAATTCAAAGACCAAGGCGGTGCTCTTCAACAATCCCTTGAATCCGTCCGCGGTGGTCTATCCGCGCGAGGATCTCGATCTGCTCGCGCGCTACTGCCAGGAGTTCGACGTCATCGCGATCACTGACGAAGTCTGGGAGCACGTCACCTTTGACGAGCACAAGCACATCCCGCTGATCACCATCCCCGGCATGCGCGATCGCACCATCAAGGTCGGCTCGGCTGGCAAGATCTTCTCGCTGACGGGCTGGAAGATCGGCTTCGTCTGCGCCGCGCCGCCGCTGCTGCGCGTCGCCGCCAAGGTGCACCAGTTCCTGACCTTCACCACCGCGCCGAACCTGCAGGCCGCCGTCGCCTATGGCCTCGGCAAGCCCGACGAGTATTTCCTGTCGATGCGCAAGGATTTGACGCGGAGCAGGGACCGCCTGACCAAGGGGCTGGAGAGCCTCGGCTTCCCCGTGCTCAAGTCGCAGGGCACCTACTTCCTCACCGTCGACCTGTCGCCGCTCGGGCTCAACGAGAGCGACACTGAATTCTGCTGGCGGATCGTGAAGGATTACAAGGTGGCGGCGATCCCGGTCTCGGCCTTCTATGAGCAGGACCCGGTGACATCAGTGGTGCGCTTCTGCTTTGCCAAGAAGGACGAGACGCTCGACACCGCGCTGGAGCGGCTGTCGGATGCGGTGCGCGGACGCAAGAGGTAGATGATGAACGTCAGCCGCCCTGGTTTCGGCCTTGGTCTCTCGATCGCGGCAGCGCTGACGTTCCTTTCACAAGCGGCGACCGCCGAGGAGCGGGTCGTCAACTTCTACAACTGGTCGAACTACATGGCGCCGGATGTCCTGGAGTCCTTCACCAAGGAGACCGGCATCAAGGTGGTCTACGACACGTTCGATGCCAACGAGACGCTGGAGACCCGCCTGATGGCCGGCAAGTCCGGCTATGACGTCGTGGTGCCCACGGCTTATTTCCTGCAGCGCCAGATCAAGGCCAACATCTTCCAGAAGCTCGACAAGTCCAAGCTGCCGAACCTCACCAACGCTTGGCCGATGGTGACAAAGCATCTTGCGACCTACGATCCCGGCAATGACTACGCTGCGAACTACATGTGGGGCACGACGGGCATCGGCTACAACGTCGCCAAGGTGAAGCAGATCCTCGGGCCGGATGCCAGGATCGACAGCTGGGACATCGTCTTCCAGCCGGAGAACCTCGCCAAGTTCAGGGATTGCGGCGTCCACATGCTCGACTCCGCCGACGACATCTTTCCGGCGGCGCTGAACTATCTCGGGCTCGATCCGAACTCGACCAAGCAGGCCGACCTCGAGAAAGCCGCCGATGTCGTGGTGAAGGTTCGTCCCTCGGTGCGAAAATTCCACTCGTCCGAATATCTGAGCGCGCTCGCCACTGGCGAGATCTGCTTCGTGGTCGGCTGGTCCGGCGACATCATGCAGGCCCGCGCCCGCGCCGCTGAAGCCAAGAATGGCATCGAGATCGGCTACGCCATTCCGAAGGAGGGCGCGCAGATGTTCTTCGACAATCTCGCGATCCCCGCGGACGCCAGGAACGTCAAGGAAGCCTACGAGCTGATCAACTATCTCTACCGCCCGGACGTCGCCGCCAAGAACTCGGACTTCCTGTCCTACGCCAGCGGCAACCTCGCCAGCCAGAAGCTGGTCGATCCGAAGATTCTGAACGACAAGAACATCTATCCGGACGAGGCGACGCTCGCAAAATTGTTCGTCATCACGGCGCGCGAGCCGGCGACGCAGCGGATCATCAACCGGCTCTGGACCAAGGTGAAGACAGGGCGGTGAGGGGCTGCACTCGTCATTGCGAGCGAAGCGAAGCAATCCAGAATCTCTCCGCGAAGGCATTCTGGATTGCTTCGTCGCACCAGCGCAAAATTGCTCCGCATTTTTGTCGCGGGCTCCTCGCAGTGACGGCGTTTACCGCCACCTGCGATGCAGCCACAGCCACTGCTCCGGATGCTCGCGGACCCAGCTTTCCACCACGCTCGTGATCGCCTGCGTCGTGCCCTGGATGTCGATCCTGCCCTCGGCATCGCGCACCGGCTGGACCTCCTCGGTCAGCTCGGCGGTGAAGCGGCCGCCGGGCAGGCGGATGATGCGGGCGCCGTGGATCGGACATTCGATCTGGCGCAAGAGGCGCGCCAGCATCGGATTGGCGCGGGTCTTGCGGCCGAAGAAGGTGACCTCGACGCCGCCGGTCAGGTACTGGTCGATCAGCATGGCGACGTGCTTGCCGTCCTTCAGCGCCTGCGCGAGTCGCAGCGGCGCATCACGCCCCGCGGGGATCAGCGTACCCATATTGACCTGGCGCATCTCCTGGATGATGCGGTCGGCAGAGGCGATGTTCGGCCGGCGGTAAAGGATTGCGGCGTCCAGCCCGTGCGCGACCGCGGCGAGCGCCGGCAATTCCCAATTGGCGAGGTGCGCGGCGAAGATCAGCGCCGGCTTGCCGTCGTCGCGGATCTGGTCGAACAGCTCGATGCTGCGCGCGGGCAATTCGATCCGGCTCTTCTCCGGATGGTCGCGGTCATAGTCCCAGACATGGTCCATATGGGCGAACTCGGCGCCGACGCGGCCGAGATTGTCCCACACGCCCATCAGGATATTTTCGATCTCCTCCGGCGACTTTTCGGGGAATGCTGCTGTGAGATTGGCGCGGCCGATGCGGTGCTCGCGCAGGCGCGGCCCGATCGTCTTGGTGACGCGCGCGAAAAAGTCCGAAGTCTTGGCCGGATCGAAATAGCGCGTCGTACGCAGCATGCCGACGGTGGCGGCGCCGATCAGGCTTCCGCTGATCGATTTGGCTGCATTCCGCGCGCGAATCTTCGTGCTGATGGGAATCAGCGCCATGCGTCCGGTCAGGCCGGTTCGCGGGTCAGGATCAGCGAGGCGTTCTGGCCGCCGAAGCCGAACGAGTTCGACATGACAGCGGTGACGCGCGCGTCGCGCGCCGTGTTGCCGACCACGTTGAACAGGATCGTGGGATCCGGGGTCTCGTAGTTGATCGTCGGCGGGATGCGCTGATGCTCGAGCGTGAGCAGCGAGAAGATCGCCTCGACGGCGCCGGCCGCCGAGATGGTGTGGCCGACCATCGACTTGTTGGAGGTGACCGGAATCTTCTGCGCGAGCTCGCCGAACACGGCCGAGGTCGTGTTGAACTCCATCTTGTCGTTTTCGGGCGTCGCGGTGCCGTGCGCGTTGATGTGGTCGATCTGGTCCGGCGTCATGCCGGCATCGGCCAGAGTCTTGTTCATGCAGCCGATGATCGGCTTGCCGTCGGGCGAGGAGCGGGTGCGATGGAAGGAATCGGTGAGCTCACCGCAGCCGGCGATCACGCCGAGGATTTTTGCGCCGCGCGCGACAGCGGCCTCATAGCTCTCCAGCACGAGGGCGCCGGCGCCTTCGGCCATGACGAAGCCGTCGCGGTTCTTGGAGAAGGGGCGGGAGGCCGCCTGCGGCGGATCGTTCTGGGTCGACAGCGCCGAGAGCAGCGAGAAACGCACCAGCGCTTCCGGATTCACGGTGCCGTCGGTCGCAACGCAGAGCGCAGCATCAGTCTCGCCGCGGCGGATCGCTTCGACGCCGAGCTGGATCGAGGTCGCGCCCGAGGCGCAGGCCGTCGACAGCGAGATCGGCGAGCCCTTGGTGCCAAAGGTCTCGGCGAGGTGCGCGGCCACCGAGCCGAACATGAAGCGGTGGTGATAGGCGCTGTACTTGCCGCCGCCGGAGATACGCAGCAAATCATCATAGGTGAAGTCGGGCGCACCGACGGCGCGGCCGAGCTCGCGGCGCTGCGGCCATTCCACCTCGACCGGTGCGACCGCGAGGAAGAGGGGGCCCGGGAAGTCGGCCTTGGCACCGATGCCGGCCTGCGCGAGCGCTTCCTCGGTCACCAGCTCGGCCATCCGCTCGGACAGGCCGGTGGAGGAGAACGGATCGACGCTGACGAAATCGACAGTGCCGGCCATCGTGGTCTTCAGCCCGTCGACCGGAAAGCGCGTGATGGTGCGGATGCCGGATTCTCCGGCGACGAGTTTCGCCCAATTGTCGGCCTTGCCGGCACCGAGCGAGGTCATGATGCCCATGCCAGTGACGACGACGACGGGGCGCCCGAGTTTGTCGCGTGGTGCTGTCATGTCGATCCCCCGGGTGAGCTAGCTAACTGCCTCGACCAGCGCCATGCCTTCGCCGCGCCAGTGTCCGGCTCCCACCACCACAATCTGGGTGGGCGCTCCCTGCATTTCAATCTCGGTGCCCGTGGAATCGTTCGGCGGGAACAGCGCACCGCGCGAGATCGACAGCGCGGCGAGCGCGATGCCGAGCGGGAATTGCGTCTCCATGGTGTGGCCGAACATCGTGCCGGTCGAGCGCACCGGGAGATCCGCATGGCTCTTCAGGAAACCGCGCTCCTCGCTCGTGGCCGGCTCCGCACCGGTTGCCCCCGTGATGATCGCGCCCTTACCCTCGCGCTTCGGCAGTTTCGCCCACAGTTTCTCCAGCGTCGCGGTCATGTCGCCACCCTGCTTGCGCCGGGCGAGATCGGCAACGACGCTCGACAGCTTCGCGAACGGCTTTGCACCGCGCGCTTCCGCATGTGCCCGCGACTCCAGCACCAGGAACGCGCCGGCCGAGCCGAGCGCGAAGCCGGGATGATCCTTGCGCGCCCACACGGGAGCGAACTTGTCCTTCAGGTTGAAGTCGCCGAATTCGTAGAGGACGAGCAAGTCCTTGCGCTCGCCATTGTGCGAGCCGCCGACCAGCGCGATGTCGCTCTCGCCCGAGGCGATGCGCGACAGCGCGATACGGGCGGCATCGGCGCCGGCAACCTCTTCGCCCATGAAGGTGCGCGAGGTGCCGCCAAGACCATGCACGATGGCGATGTTGCCGGCGAGCAGGTTGGAGAGCTGCGCCAGGAACAAAGTGGGGCGCAAATCGCTCATCAGCCGCTCGTTGAGGAAGCCGGGCGCGTTCGCGCCCTTGGCCTCGGCCGTGAGCACGCCGGTGTCGACATTGAGATCGCGCTCGCCGCCGCCGGCGGCCACCACCATGTCGATCTTCGACAGGATATCCTTGTTGCCCTTGATCCCGGCGGAATCGAGCGCAAGGCCCGCGGCATAGGTGCCGATGCGCTGCCAGGCTTCCATCTGGCGCTGGTCGCCCTTCTTCGGGATCTGGCTGTCGAAGGTAACCGGCATCAAGGGATGCACGATGTAGGGTGCAAAACCCTTCTCGTCGACATTGATGCGCTTCTCCTGAAGCGCGGCCCAGTTGGCGTCCAGGCCCTCGCCGAGCGAGGTGGCCAGTCCAATGCCGGTGATCCAGACTTCGGTCTGGCCTGGCTTCGTCGCGGAAGTGTCAGTCATGGCGATACGGCCTGTTGCGGAAAGCCGACGCGCTCGGCGACCTTCGCCATGTACCCGCGCATATCCGCATTGGGGAAGGGAATCAGCGTGAAGGTCAGCGCCGAGTTGGCGCGCAGCTTGCCGCCGACCCTGATCTTGGCTTCGGTCATGGCGTAGCCGGAGCCTTCATGCGTGAGGCTCGCCTCGATGCTCATGAGATCGCCAGGATAGACCGAGCCGCGGACCTTGGCCTCCTTCACGGCGGCTAGGATCGGCATGCGCTCGAACTTGAACACGCCGAGCTGAAGCCAGCCCGAGGCCTGCGCCATCGATTCGATCAGGAGCACGCCGGGCATCAAGGGGTAGCCCGGGAAGTGCCCCTCGAAGATGGTGCTCTCCTTCGGGACCAAGGCTTCGACGACGATCGTCTTCTCGTCGACCTTGAGGTCGACGATGCGATCGATCATGTGGAAGTATTCGAGTTGCATGACCGCGCGCTTAGGCGCTCGCGCCCTTGGCCGCAACCAGTTCGTCGATGCGGGCGCACAGGTTTTTCAGCACGAAATACTGCTCGGTGGTCGCTTTGCCGTCGTTGACCTCCTGGGTCCACTTTTCCAGCGGCAGCTTGATGCCGAACTGCTTGTCGATCGCGAACGCGATGTCCAGGAAATCGAGGCTGTCGATGCCGAGATCATCGATGGCATGACTATCCGGCGTGATCGTGTCGCGCGGGATGTCGCACGTTTCAGCGATGATCGTGGCGACCTGATCGAATGTGGAAGACATCACTAAGCCTTTGATATATTGCGGATATTTGTCAGGTTATCCAGAGTGGCACGGTGGGTGGGCATCGCGCCCCTGATGACGCCCTCAACCCCCCTCTGGCCGGGTCGAAAGCCCGTATATCGGAGCGCCGCCCTGAGTTCAATGGAGCCGGGCAGGCGAGGAGACGGGGCTGGGGATGCCCGCCGGAGCCTTTTCCGCCGGGGGCCGGCGGCAGACCGGGCCTAGATGTGTGGCGTTGTGATCTTGACGCAGTCGCGACGGCCCATCAGCACGCAATCCTGAGTCCGGCGCAGGTCGGCGATGCTGACCGCCAGCCAAATTCCGATTGCGGTCAGTGCGATGGTGAAGGCCAGCGCCGCGATGTTGGCGAGCATGCGATGGCGAAAGTCGCCCGGCTCGGCGCGGGGCTGCTCGTAGCGTGACAGGTCCAGCGGTTCGGGCGCCACGCGCAACGGCTGCACGGTACCGCTGCCGCGGTGGACCGTCGGGGAAGGAGAGTTGCGCGGCCTGAACTGGAGCACCCGGTGCTCGTCGTCAGAGCTTATGGGCCGCTGGCTATTCATGGGGCGGGGATCACTCCGAAGCAGCGGTTTTAGATAGCACAGGTGGTGAACGCGTTGCAGAAAATCTTCTCAATGCCTGCGTGCATTCGTGCACTCGCACAATTTGTGCATGGACCGGTATGGAGCGACCGCGGAACCAGCCGTCATGTCGGCGGCAGGACCCGAGGACTGCGTTGCAACAACGGGCATGGCGATGGCCGAGGACTTCCCGCCTTCGTTCCCCTCTACATCGGCTTGTGATCTCCGCGTCCTTCCGAACACGTGTTGTCGCCGCAACGCCCGTGTCATAGTCGAGGGAACCTGGGCCGCCAGTTGCAACCATGCGAGGGGCTTTCGACCATGACCACGACCAACGCGCGCGAGCCGAGAGTGCATCCGGTCCCGATCCTGTCGCTCCGGCCGACGCAGATGACGGTCGGCATGCGCGAGGTCAAGGAGAAGCGCAAGCGCTGGCGCGGGCATGACAAGAAGAAGCAGGCCGATCTGCTCGGCAAGCACATGATCCCCGTCGTCTACGGTCCGGACGAGCGCTACTACGTGATCGACCATCATCATCTCGGCCGCGCACTGCATGATGAAGGCGTCAAGGAGGTGCTGGTGACCGTCGTCGGCGACCTCCGCATGGTCGAGCGCGAGGCGTTCTGGGGCGTGATGGACAACAAGCGCTGGGTCTACCCTTACGACGCCAAGGGCGAGCGGCGGGGGTTCCGTGACCTGCCGAAATCGATCGCCGATCTCAAGGACGATCCGTTCCGCAGCCTTGCCGGCGAACTGCGCCGCATGGGCGGCTTCGCCAAGGACACCACGCCGTTCTCCGAATTTTTGTGGGCCGACTTCCTGCGCCGGAAGCTCTCGCGGAAGGTGGTGGAGGCCGATTTCGACAAGGCTATCGAGAAGGGGATGTCCGCGGCCAAGAGCAAGGATGCGATCTATCTGCCCGGCTGGTGCGGTCCGGCGGACGAGGATTAGAGGGCGCGTTGTGATTCACCCCGTGCCTCTAGTGCGCTGACCATCATGCGCGCCGCTCGCGTCAGTCGCGCTGGAAGATCCTGGCGCCGGGGTAGGCGCGGCGGGCGTAGGTGATCACCAGCGCGCGGTCCTGGGTGTCCAGGAAGGGCGTTCGGATCTGGCACGACCCGACGATGAGGTGCCACAGGCCATTGAGCTTCTGGATGACGACTTTCATTTGAGTATTCCCTGATGACTCCCGTTCCAGCGAACGCTGCTTGTCGCCGCTGCGCTTCAGGATTGCGGCCGCGGCCGTAGAATTCTCGATATGGCCGGCGATCCGCTGCAAAATACGTCGACCATTGTTAGTTGGTTGCGGAACGTGCCCAGATAAGCCGAATCCCATCACAGCCGCTTGAGTGAAATCAAATTCCGCGTCCACGAAACCGTCCTGAAACAGAGCCGTCCCATCTCTATGGAGTAGTCGAGCTCAAACAGGAGGCGAATATGCGCCGTCTGGTTTTCGTAATTGCCTTGCTCGCGGTTGCGTCGGCGGGAATCTCGGCATCGTTTGCCGCAGTTCACCATGCCAGGTCGTTGACGTTCGCGGAGCGCTTTGCTCCGGCGCTCGAGTTGATGGCGAAACGCTAGCGGCGCCTCGCTGGTGCGGTCCGACGGACGATGATGAGAGCGTCCGCCGCCGCGCGGCGATTGCATCGCTCCGCACGAGCCTATGGCCTCAACCGGCCAGGTCTCGATCGATGTTCCAGAGCCGCACGAAGGCTGCCCAGGCCTGCGGATACTCCTTGTCGGCGGGATCGATCGCAAGCAGCGCGCAGCGTGCTTGCTTGACCTCTTCCGATGACACACGCTTCGTCGGAGCCTGCAATTTTCTCGACTGCTCCCAGCGGGCCTCGATATCCTTCGCAACAGCCAAGGCTTCAGCGGCTGTTCGCTCCTGCGCCGATTTCACCGGGCATTGGCCCGAGGCGAGCGCCGGCCATGCGACCGGCGGCCGATCGGCCTGCCAGATGGGTTCGCTTTCCGGTGCGGCCTTCACCTGCGAGCCTGAAGGCCGCCCTGCCGGCGTCGGTGCCGGTCCTGTCCCGACCGGACCCGAGGCGGGGCCCGATCCTGGCGCGACCGCTGCTGTCTGCGCGGCGAGTTGGCCAAGCTGTTGCTCCATTGTCCCGCCGCTGGAATGGGGGACGACCTTTCCGACGACCTTGGCCACCGCCAGCGCGCCGGGTGCTATCGGCATTTGTTGTTCGGCAGTCCTGACGTCGGCCGCGGTTGGGCATGATTTGTAGGGAGAGTGCTGTGACGTCATCCGGCCGTCGTCGTCGACCCGGGCGAAATCGCTCGCGACCGTGTAAACGAACGCGGCATCGATGGAGTGGCCGGCCTTGTTCTTCGCTTTCACGGCGCCGCATACGTATCGCGCAGCGTCTGCCTCGACCGTTCGCAGGCTGCTGAAGTGAGCCGAACTCGGCTCGATGAGAATGCGAGAGACCGCAGCTCGGGCCTTGCGATGCTCGGATTGAAACATGCTCCATATTTCATCGGGATTGATGACGTCGGGCTGAAAGTTCCAGGCGTAGCCAATCCCGAAGAATGCTGTGCCGATGCACGTCGCGATGATGGAGGCTCGCAGATTCATGAGATGGCGCCCTCTAGCAGGCACGACTCGTCCGTGCCCCCGTCCGTGGACTCGACGGAGGTCGTGGAGGTTGTGCCGAATTGTTTGCGCCAGTAGGGGGTGAGACTCTTAATAAAACGTGTGCGATTGTGGAATCGCCTCGATTCCCGTCCAACGGGAACTTTATTTCTCCGCCGGCGTCACTTTCACAGATGGGTCACACGCCGGACATCTCCGGTCGTGCTGTGCGTAGACATGTCTCGAAGCACGCAAGGGGCGGCGGAATTTTCGGGCCAGCGACATCGCGTTCCAGGCACGCCTTGACATGCCGCAAATGCGTGTCGGCGCCGGCCGGTAATGTCCGCCTGCATGAATGCCGAAGAGCGTTGCGCCCGGATGTCGAGGGTGAGGTGGGCTCCAGGTCATGCTGATCGGAGACATGACCATGAGCATCATCTTTCGCATCGTCTTTATCGTCGCCGGCGCGCTCACCGCGCTGTTCGTCGCGCGCGATGCCCTGAACTTCACCATCATCCAGACCTTCGTCGCCGTTCTGCTTGTGACGGCCATCGTGGGGGCTGGAAGTCTCTGGAGCCTGCGGCGGAAGACGTGAGCAAGACAGAGCGCGCCGGTTCGGCCGGGCTGAGCGAAACCGAGGCTCGGCTGCGGCTGCAACAGGAAGGCTACAACGAACTGCCTCGGTCCGAACGGCGTACGCCGCTGCGTATCGTTCTAGAAGTGGTGCGCGAGCCGATGCTCGCGCTGCTCCTGTGCGGCGGGCTTGTCTATCTCCTGCTCGGCGACCTCCGCGAGGCCCTGCTCCTGCTCGCATTCGGCGCCATCTCCATCGTGATCACGATCGTGCAGGAAACCCGCACCGAACGTGTGCTGGAAGCGTTGCGAGAGCTGACCAGTCCGCGCGCGCTCGTGGTCAGGGACGGGGAGCGGCGGCGGATCGCGGGCCGGGACGTCGTTCGCGGCGATCTCCTCGTTCTGGCCGAAGGCGACCGGATTCCGGCCGACGCGCTGCTCGTCAGCGCGCGTGATCTGGCGGTCGACGAGTCCCTGCTGACCGGAGAATCCGTCCCGGTTCGCAAGCAGGCAGTCAAGACGTCAGCCACCGACACCGTCTTGGCTGAGCATCGCCCGGGCGGCGATGATCTGCCCTTCGTGTATTCCGGTTCGCTGGTGGTGCGAGGTGAGGGTCTGGCCGAGGTCGAGGCCACCGGTCCTCGCAGCGAGATCGGCAAGATCGGCTTGTCGCTGCATGGCTTGCAGGCAGAGCCGCCCCGGCTGCAACAGCAGACCGCACGGCTCGTACGGCTTTGCTTTCTCGGCGGCGCCGCGATCAGCCTGGCCGCCGTGCTGCTTTACGGAACATTGCGCGGGGATTGGCTGCAGGCGCTGCTCGGAGGCATCGCCATCGGCATGTCGATGTTGCCTGAGGAGTTTGCCGTCGTCCTCACGGTGTTCATGGCGATGGGCGCCTGGCGCATCTCGAAGGCGCGCGTGCTGACGCGGCGCGCTGCCGCGATCGAGGTGCTCGGCTCCGCCACGGTGCTGTGCACCGACAAGACCGGCACGCTGACGCAGAACCGGATGTCGGTTGCTGAACTGAGGCTGGGTGATGGGACGAGCTTGCGCCTTGGCTCGCCGCAGCCGGCTCCTGTGGGAGCGGAGTTTTTCGAGCTGGCGCGGTGCAGCACTCTCGCGAGCTCGCCGGAGCCGTTCGACCCGATGGAGAAGGCGCTGCACGCGTTCGTGCTTGCCAGTGTGCCGGATGACGACGAAACCGGGGGCGCTCGGATTTTGTTGCGCAGCTACGGGCTGCGGCCCGAGCTGCTGGCAATGACCCAGGTTTGGCAGTTGCCGCATCGCGAGGAAGTCTTGGCCGCTGCGAAAGGTGCTCCCGAGGCTATTGCGCACCTCTGCAAGCTGGATGGTGCGCAGCAGGGGGCGCTGCGCGATGCGGTCGCGGCGATGGCAAAGAATGGTCTTCGCGTACTGGGCGTAGCCGCCGCGACTTGCGACGGCGAGAGCCTGCCGACCTCACAGGAAGGCTTCCCCTTTCGCTTTCTCGGTCTCGTCGGGCTCGCCGATCCGCTTCGTCCGCAGGTCCCGGAGGCGGTGGGTGAATCGCGCTCGGCCGGCATTCGCGTCGTCATGATCACGGGCGATTATCCTGCGACCGCGATGTCGATCGCCGGGCAGGCGGGGCTTGACGTCAACGAGGTCGTGACCGGCGAGCAGATCAAGCTCGCGGACGACAGCGAGCTGGAAGCCCTCGTCAGGAATGTAAACGTCTTCGCGCGGGTCCTGCCGGAGCAGAAGCTGCGGATCGTTCAGGCGATGAAGCGCAACGGCGAGATCGTCGCGATGACCGGAGACGGCGTCAACGACGCGCCGTCCCTGAAGGCTGCCCATATCGGGATCGCAATGGGTGGCCGCGGCACCGATGTCGCCCGCGAGGCCTCCTCGATCGTCCTGCTCGACGACGATTTCGGCTCCATCGTTGCGTCCATCCGGCTGGGGCGCCGGATCTACGACAATCTCCGGAAGGCGATGGCCTTCATTTTCGCCGTCCACGTTCCGATCGCGGGGCTTGCCCTGCTTCCCCTGGTTTTCGGGCTGCCGCTGGTTCTTGGTCCGGTTCACATCGCGTTTCTGGAGCTGATCATCGACCCCGTCTGCTCGCTCGTGTTCGAAGCCGAGCGGGAGGAGCGCGATATCATGACGCGCCCGCCGCGGCGCGCCGATGCGGAGCTGTTCTCGTGGGCGTTGATCGGCTGGAGCATCCTCCAGGGTGCCATGGCATTTGCGTTGATTGCCGCGATCTTCGTCGTCGCGCTTCGTTCCGGTATTCCGCCCGATGAGGCGCGCGCGCTCGCTTTCATCGCGCTGGTCGTCTGCGTCGTCGCACTGGTGCTGGTCAACCGGTCCTTCAGCGCTTCCTTCATGTCAGCCTTCTTCCGTCCGAACCCGGCATTGCTCTGGATATTCCTGTCGATCGCGCTCGTTCTCGCCGTGGCTTTGTTGTGGCCGCCGGCATCGAGCCTGTTTCGTTTCGGTCCTCTGCACCTCGACGATCTCATGGTCACGCTCGGCGCGGGATTGTTGGTGCTCACTGTGCTGGAGCTGCTGAAGCCGTTGTGGAGCCGGCGGCTGCGGTTCTAGCCGCTGTCCTCGGAACCCGTCTTAGGCGAAACCTCCGCCCGGTGCGGATCCTCCTTGCCACCGAGGGCGCGATGCAGCCAGCGTTCGACGCGGCGGCCGATCGTGAGCAGCACGAAAGCGAAGGCCAGCGCGACCAGCACGATCTTCCATTCTCCGGCGCCGCAAACGATGCCGAGGCAGGCGGCAAGGAAGGTGCAGGCGGCGCTGGTCAGGCCCCGAACGCGAAACCCCGTGCTTTGGTGGACGATGACGCCAGCGCCGAGAAAGCCGATCCCGGTGAGGATGCCCTGGATGACACGGCTGGCGGCGTCGGCGACCTTGGTCGGTTCGGCAAGCTGCAGTGCGAGCAGAACCACGGTCGCGGTGGAGAGCCCGACGATGCCGAGCGTCTTCAGCCCGATCGGCTTGCCGTGCAGGTCGCGGTTCAGGCCGATCGCGCCGCCGGCGAGCGTCGCGGCTCCCAGGCGCAGCAGAATTTCGGGCCAGTCCAGCTCGGTCATGTCTTGCCTGTCACTTCTTCGGCACTTGTCCCATGAGAGCGCGCGTGGGCTTGTGTCATGGGTTGAACGCCGGCTTGGAGTCGGCAAAATATAGTCTAGGCGGGCGAGGCGCTCCAGAGGCGCAGTAACGTCTTGTGCTCCGGACGCAGCGCAGCGCCTCCCTGGCGATGCAGAGCATCGTCCAGTCAGCGGGGCGCATCACTCCACATGTCCCGTGTTGCCGTCTGGGGTCCCGGCGTCCGGGACACGAGCAGTTTACCGCAACGGCTTCTTCAAGAGCGAGAAGCGGTCCGGATCGAGCCCCATCGAGGGCTGCAGCATCGGGGCCTCGACGTTGGAGAGCGTTTTGGCCGGAGGGGCCGAGAACACCGGATCGTTCGGCACATCGCGCTGCGAGGTGGCGCCGCGCCAGCGCTCGAGCACGGCGCTGACGAAATGCATGTCGTGGCCGGAGGTGACGGACGGTACGCTCGAGATGGTGGCTTCGCCGCGCGGCAATTGATGCGGCGGCACTTCCTTGAAGCGTAAGCGCGTCGGCAGCGCGACGCCTTCGCCGAAGGCCAGCACTTCGCGCGTGCCGAGTGAGGGTACGAAGGAGAGCAGGTTCGCGGCGGCGTCCGACACGGCGGCGCGGAGCAGCGCCTGGTCGCGCTCGTTGGCAAGCCGCATCGTGAACAGCGTGTTGCACTGGGAGATGATGGTGGCGTCGAGCTCGGCCGGACGCTGAGTGATGAGGCCGAGATAGACGCCGTATTTGCGGCCTTCCTTGGCGATGCGCGACACCGCCTTGCGGGTCGGGCCGAAGCCGATGTTGCGGTCGGCGGAGGCGTAGCGGTGCGCTTCCTCGCACACGAACAGCAGCGGCGAGACGCCGTCGCTCCACAGGCCGAAGTCGAAGGCCATGCGGCAGAGCACCGAGACGACGGAGTCGATGACCTCGGCCGGGAAGCCGGCGAGCTGCATCACCGTCATCGGCTTGCCGTTCGCCGGGAGGCGGAACAGATGGCTGATGACTTCGGCCATGGTGTCACCGCCGACGTTGGCGTTGTCGAACATGAAGGCGTAGCGTGGGTCGTTGCGCACGGCCTCGATGCGAGAGATCAGCTTGTGATAGATGATGCGCGAGGAACGATTTTCCAGCTTGCCCATGCGCTCGTCGATCAACGACATCAGGTCGACCAGGCGATAGGGCACCGGCGTGTCGATGGTGTAGCCGATCTGCTTGGGATCGATGCGCTTCAGGCCGATGCGGTCTGCGTTCTGATACTGGGTGTAGACGCCCTTGGCGAGCGGGATCACCTCGGCGAGGATGTCGAGCTCCTCCGGCACGCCGGCGCGGCCGCCGAACAGCACGTCGACGATTTCCTCGAAATTGAACAGCCAGAACGGCAGCTTCAGGTTTCGCGGGTTGAGCACCAGCGCGCGGTCGCCGAAGCAGCGGCCATATTCATTGTGCACGTCGAGCAGGAAAATGCGCAGGTTCGGGCGCGCCTTCAGGATCTCGTTGAGCAGCAGTGACACGCCGGTGGATTTGCCGACGCCGGTCGATCCCAGCACTGCAAAATGCTTGGACAGCATTTCCTCGACGTCGACATAGGCGATGACCGAGCGGTCCTGCTGGAGAAAACCGACGTTGATCTGGTCCGAGCCGGTCGGCGCGTAGATCGTGCGCAGCTCTTGGCTCGTAATCAGATCGACGGCATCCCCGATGGTCGGATAGTTGGTGACCCCGCGCTGGAATTTGGGCTTGTCGGCGGCGTTGAGGATCTCGCCGAGGAGGTCGACCGAGGCGACCGCGATATAGTTGTCGCTGCTCGACAGGTTCTCGCAGGATACCTCGGTGATCATCGCGACGATGACCGAACTGGCGCTGCGAATACTGACGAAGCGGCCGACGGTCGCCCGAACTTCCGAGATCGGCATCTGGCTTTCCGCCAATAGCCCGACCCGGGCGAGCGATCCGCGAACCGAAATCACGCGTCCAAAGGATGTCACGATCAATGAACCTGGCAAGAGCGAGGGATTTGCCCGGACTATGCGCGGCCGTCGCTGCACAAACGGTTAAGCGGCAGGCGCGGGCGCTTCGTTAAATCCGCGACAATTCGGTCATGAGCTTTGTTCCGATTGCATCCGTCCGGGCAGAATCGGCGGGAAAATGCTTCGGTTCCAGGCCGTTGGCCGCCAAAAGCAGTTAAGCAATAATTTACCATCCGGCCAGTCGGTCCGCCGTTCGGGGGATGTTGGTCTCGGAGGCGGGATGTCAGTCGATTCAGGGGGATGTTTTGATTTGTTGACGGGACCTAATCATTTGTACATTAGTACAAATGAGCCGGCGGCTTCGATGCCGCCTTCGGGCAAATCGGGCGCGTTGCGGCCCCGGGCCCCGATCGCGCGATCCGGTCCGACGGATCGCCAGCTGTGCCTGGAGGAAAGCATGCAGCCCGAACCGATCCTTGATCTTGCTCATCTCGGCCATATGGAGCTGCTGACGCCCAAGCCGGACGAGAGCCTGAAATTCTTCGTCAACGTCATGGGCATGACCGTCAGCGGCCAAAAGGGCGAGTCGGTTTACTTGCGCGGCTGGGACGATTACGAGCGCTATTCGCTCAAGCTGACGGCGTCGAAGACCTCGGGCATGGAGCACATGGCGCTGCGCGCACGCAGCCAGCAGGCGCTGGAGCGCCGGGTCGCCGCGCTGAAAGGATCCGGCTTCGATATCGGCTGGATCGACGGCGATATGGGGCAGGGGCCGACCTTCCGCTGCCGGGATCCCGACGGTCACATCGTCGAGCTCTATTACGAGACTGAATGGTATCAGGCGCCGCCCGAGCTGAAACCGGCGCTGAAGAACCAGGCCCAGCGCTTCCCCGCGCGCGGCGTCAACGTCCGCCGCCTCGATCATCTCAACTGCCTCGCCGTCGACATCAAGGCCAACCGCGAGTTCTTCGAGAATTACCTCGGTTGCCGCCTCACCGAGCAGATCGTCCTCAACGACGGAAGGGAAGCGGCGATGTGGCTGACCATGTCGAACAAGAGCTACGATTTCGCCTATTCGCTCGATCATTCAGGCACGCCCGGCCGCTTCCACCACGTCACCTACGCGCTCGACAGCCGCGAGGAGATTCTGCGCGCCGCCGACATCTTCCTGGAGAACGGCATCCACATCGAGACCGGCCCGCACAAGCACGCGATCCAGCAGACCTTCTTCCTCTACGTCTACGAGCCCGGCGGCAACCGCGTCGAGGTCGCCAATGCCGGCGCACGCCTCATTCTCGCGCCCGACTGGAAGCCGATCGTGTGGACCGAGGAGGAGCGCAAGAAGGGCCAGGCATGGGGGCTGAAGACGATCGAGTCTTTCCATACCCACGGCACGCCGCCGGTGGACGTGAAGAAGCACGGCTAGAGCCGTAACTCTGACGTTTCATTCAGTGTCATTCCGGGGCCCGAGCGTAGCGAGGGAGCTATGATGCGCAATTGCGCATCATAGCTCCCCGCTTCGCGTCGCCCCGGAATGACTAGTGGGTTGAGCTGCGCACCCGCGCGATTGTTTCGCGCACGCCGGTCCACGCCGGCTTGTCCGGCGCGACCTGCTTGCGCAGGAAGGTGACGAGCTCCTCGATCTGTGCGTCGCTCATGCTGTTCCTGAACGCCGGCATGTAGCCGAGGTCGCTCGACACCGGCTCGGCGATGCCGTGCAGAATGATCTGCACGAGATTGTCCGGCGTTCTGCTGTGCAGATTGCTGTTGAGCGCGAGAGAGGGCCTGGTGCCGAACAGCGGCAGACCGCCGACCTCGTGGCAGACGGCGCAGGCGCCCTGATAGAGGCGCGCGCCGCTGGACGACGCGACGGTGACTTGGGCCGCGCTTTCGAGCCGTGCCGCAAGCGCGTCCGGCGTCTCGGCCGCGCTGTCGTTGAACGAGTTGAGATAGACGGCCATCGCGCGGATGTCCTGATCGGGCAGGGCTTTGAGGTCCCTGACCACAGGCGCCATCGGACCGGCGGCAACGCCGTGATAGCGCGAATGGCCGGTGCGCAAATAGGTGAACAGTTCGTCCTCGCTCCACGGGATCGGCGCATGCGAGAGCGAGGTCAGCGGCGGCGCTTCCCAGCCCTCGGCGAAGCCGCCGGCCAGATAGGATTCGCGCTGCTCGGCGCCGAGCGCATTGCGCTGCGAGTGACAGCCGCTGCAATGGCCGAGGCCCTCCACGAGATAGGCGCCGCGATTCCATTGCTCGGATCTGGCGGGATCGGGCTTGAACTCTTTTGTCCGGTGGAACAGCGCGTTCCAGCCTGCGAGCAGCGGGCGAAGGTTGAACGGGAAGGCCAGTTCATTCGCCGGTGTCGTCGCGCGCACCGCAGGCTGTGCCATCAGGTAGGCGTACAGAGCCTGAAGGTCGGCCTCGCTGGTCTTCGCGAAATGCGTGTAGGGAAAGGCGGGGTAGAGCTGGCGGCCGTCGCGATGCAATCCATCGCGCATCGCCCGTTCGAAGGCGGGATAGGACCAGGCACCGATGCCGGTCTCGACGTCGGGCGTGATGTTGGTGCTGTGGATGATGCCGAACGGCGTTTCCAGCGCGCGGCCCCCGGCGTTGAGCACACCATTGATCGTGGTGTGGCACTCCGCGCAATTGCCGAGCGCGGCAAGTTGCTGGCCGCGCGCGATGGTCGCCGCGGAATAAACTGATGCGTCGGGGCGTGCGATGGGCGCAATCGCCCGTCCGGGCAGAAGCGCGGCGCCGATACCGATCGCGGCGGTGCAGACGGCCGCAATCGTCGTGAAGATGCCGACGCGTTTGGCGAATGGATTTTCCCAGATGCGGGACGGCTGCGGCGCGGCGGGCGCGGGCAACGCTTGTGGCGTCGCAGGCATCCCGCCGTGCAGCCCCTTCAGGATGCGCTCGGGTGTGAACGGCGGCTCGCGAAAGCGCACGCCGGTGGCATCGAAGATCGCGTTCGCAATCGCTGCTGCGCTCGGGACGGACGCGGACTCGCCGACGCCGAGCGGCGGCTGGTCCTGACGCGGCAGCATCAGCACGTCGATCTTGGGCACATCGGGGAAGGGGATGATCGGATAGGCGCCCCATTCGCGTGCCGCCACGGCGCCGCGCTCGAACGAGACCTCCTCCATCAGCGCGCGACTGGTGGACTGGATGACGTTGCCGTGGATCTGGTGGCGCACGCCTTCCGGATTGATCATCAGGCCGGAATCCTGGCCCGCAACCACGCGCGTGACGCTGACGTCGCCGGTCGACTTGTTCACGGCGACGTCGGCGACCCACGCCGACCACGCCGCGCCATAGCCGGGAAACTTGCTGTGGACGTAGAGCGCATAGGCAAAGCCGCGTCCATGCACGACCTCGCCGTCCTTCTCCTCGCGAACCGGGCGCGGCGTCCAGCCGGCGCGCTCGGCCACCGCATTGACGAGATCGACCGCGCGCTGGTCTTTCAGGTAACGCAGGCGGTATTCGATCGGGTCGACGCCGGCCTCGGTCGCGGCCTCGTCGATGTAGGATTCATGCGCAAAGGTGTTCGGCAGCGCCGAGACGCCGCGAAACCACGACGCGCGCACGATCGGTGCCATGTCGTGGGCGACGACGCGCATGTGGTCGTAGTCATAAGGCGGGATCGCAGTGCGGTCGCCCATCTGGAGCACGACAGGATCGGGCGAGATGCGTCCGGTGAGCAGCAGCGCCAGCGTCGGCGCGGCGTTGGAGGGATAGCGCGTAGCGAGGTCGTAGCCGGCGATGCCGCCATCGGCGTTCAGGCCGCCATTGACGTCGATGAGCTGCGCGGTGCCCTTGGGCTCCCAGGCATGCTCCTGCTCGCGCGTCAGCTGCACGCGCACGGGCCG
>NZ_JALBHA010000339.1:0-7250 GCF_023006445.1 Bradyrhizobium sp. SHOUNA76 | reverse complement strand
GGACAATGCCGGCGAGCCGCTCGACCTCGTGCAGCTCGCCTGCGCCGCCGGCATCGGCATCCGCGCGCTCCAGCTCGGATTCCGCCGTCACTTCGGCCTGTCGATCTCGCAGATGCTGCTCGACATGCGCCTGGCCGGTCTCCACGCGCGCCTCGCGCAGGCGTCACCCGATGTCTCCATCACCGACCTCGCCTTCGATCTCGGCTTCACCCATCTCGGCCGAATGGCAGGCGCCTACCGCGAAAAATTCGGCGAGACGCCGTCGGCCACGCTGCGGCGAAGGATGAGCTGAGCGTGCGATGAGATGAGGTTTGATGCAGCAACAAAGGAGGTGCGCTCCCTCGCCCGCTTGCGGGAGAGGTGAAGGAGCCACCGCGATAATCGCTTCAACTTGAAGCGATTCCGCTTCGGGCACGAGGCGGCTATTTCCGCGGCTTCCCTGTCCCGCTGTCTTCCGCCGCCTGCCTGCGCAGAAAAGCCTCGACATCGGCCTGCACCGAGTAGGGCGTCGGGATCGCGTCGCCTGCGGAATCGACGGCGGTGTCGAGGCAGCGGCGCAGCATGCGTGCGAGCTCGGCCTTGCGATAAGGCTTTCTCAGCAGCGGTGCGCCCATGGTGGCGCGTCCCTGCGCATGCAGCGAGTCGTAGGCATAACCCGACGTAAACAGGACACGCAAGGAAGGCCGCGCGGCCGCCATCTGCTCGGCGAGCTCCCGCCCGTTCATGCCGCCGGCCATCACGATGTCGGTGAAGAGCAGGTCGAACGGCCTGCCTTCGGCGGAGATGGCGAGGGCCTCGGTCGCATTGGCGGCCGGGATGACCTTGTAACCGAGGGCTTCGAGCTGAACCGTCACGTATTGGCGGACATCGCGGTCGTCTTCGACGCAGAGAACGGTTTCCTGGCCCCCCACGATCTTGCGGTCGTCGTAGCCGGACGGACGCAGCGTGCTCGCCTCCGCCTTCGGCAGGTAGACAGTAAAGATCGTGCCGCGACCTTCTTCGGACGCGACCTTGATGCCGCCGCCGGACTGCTTGATGAAGCCGAACACCATGGTGAGGCCGAGCCCCGTGCCCTTGCCGACCTCCTTGGTGGAGAAGAACGGGTCGAAGATCCGCTCCAGGATGGCTTGCGGAATGCCCGTGCCGGTGTCGGCAATCTCGATCTCGACATAGTCGCCGGCATAGCCGGCGCCGATCGCGACGGCCTCGCGCACGCCGAACACGACGTTGCGCGTCGTCAGCGTCAGCCTGCCGCCATCCAGCATGGCGTCGCGGGCGTTGATCGCGAGGTTGAGCAGCGCCGAGCTCAGCTGGCTGCGATCGGCGAAGGCGAGCCAGACGTTGCCGCCAAGCCGGGTCACGATCTCGATCTTCTTGTCGAAGGTCGCCAGCAGCAGCTTAGCCAGTTCTTCCAGCAGCTCGTTGACGTCGATCTCGGCCGGCTGCAGCGCCTGCTTGCGGGCAAATGACAACAGGCTCGATGTCAGCGCAGCGCCGCGATCGGCGGCTTCGCTGATCAGCCTGGTGATGGTCGCAAGCGGCGGGTTGTCCTTGACGGCGTCGGCGAGGATCTCGATCGTGCCTGTGATCACCGTGAGCATGTTGTTGAATTCGTGCGCGATGCCGCCGGTGAGTTGCCCGACCGCCTCCATCTTCTGGGACTGGATCAGTTGCTCCTCGGCGGCGCGCTTCTGGGTGATGTCCCGGACGAAAGTGTTGACGATGGCGCGCCCGCCCAGCCGCAAGACCGTGCTGGACGCCTCGGCCAGGATCCGCTCACCGTTCCTGTGGATCAGGGTGAGCTCGAAGCGCATGCCGGCAGGTGTGTCCGACAATTCCGGAACGTGCCGCGCCATGCGCTGCCTGAAAGCGGCGCGGAGCGGTTCGGCGACGATGAGGTCGACGACGTGGGCACCGAGAGCCTCCTTGCGCGTCCATCCGGTCAGGGCCTCCGCCCGAAAACTCCACTCCAGCACGGCGCCGCTGTCGTCGATCTGAATGAAGGCGTCGAGCGCGGTCTTGATGACGGCCTGCGTCATCTGCGCGCTGTCGCTGCCTGCCCGCGCCAGCTCAGCCGATTGCGCGGCGGTGCGCTTTTCCTCCGACCTCGCGATCGTGCCGGTGCAGAGGCGGACAATCAGCACCGCGACGGCGGCGCTTGCCAGCAGGGCGACAAGCTGGAGAATGCCGAATTCACGCGTGCCGCTGCCGGTCACGGCATAGGAGGCGAAAAGGGCTGCGGCCGTCACGATGGCCTGTGTGGCCAGCGCGAGTGTCAGAAGCCCCCTGAGTTTCATGGTCTCATACCAAAGACGCCAGCCAAGGACCGCCCCGGCCGCCCGGTTCAGGGAGCCGCTTGATGTGAGCTACAGACTCCGTGCGTTTCCGTCGAGGGGCAATTTCCGGTGGCGCGAAGCGGCCGGCTGTCCCCGGACACGAGGCCCGGCCTCGCGCATCAACCCGCCGGCGAATCGGTCTGGCGCAGCGTCGTCACCCAGATCACGCGCGCCGCCTGCTGGGTCGGGTTGTCGAACATGTGCGGCACGATGCTCGGGAAACGGAAGCTGTCGCCGGCCTCGAGCACATGGGCCTGGTTGTCGAGCCACAGCCGCAGGCTGCCGGACAGGATGTAGCCGGCCTTCTCGCCGGTATGCTGGAGGAAGTCGGTACCGGACGAGGCGCCGGGATTGAGCGTGAGCTCATAGAGCTCGAGCTGGCCCTTGTCTGCCGGCGTCAGCGCTTCCTTGACGACGCCGCTGGCGGTGAGGCGCAGCAGGCGCCGGCTGTTCTTGCGCACGATGTAGCGCTGCACGTCGCCGGGATCGGTGGTCTCGAAGAAATAGGAGATCGGGACGTCGAGCGCGATGCTGAGCAGGCGCAGCGTCCGGATCGACGGCATGGCGCGCGCGCGTTCGAGTTGGCTGATCATGCCGTTGGAGAGGCCGGTCCTGGTGGCGACGTCCTGTATCGAGAGGCCGGCGCGCTGGCGCAGCAGCCGTACGGTCTCGCCGAGGCGCTGGTCAACCGCATCGTCGGCCTCGATCGTCGGGGCGTCCTTCGGACCGTTGGTGTTGCCGCGACCATCCATGTCGCTCTCCCATGCATCATCTCAGCCCCGGACCAGATCGGCCAAGGCTTCAGTCGGAGTGAAAAGGTCGCGCATCCTAGCAATGTGATTGACAGCTGTATTTAGTTATGATGAATTTTTGATAGAAAAATTTAGAAGCACTAAAGCCCACTCCTGTCCCTTTGCCGGGGTCTCGGGGCGCGGGAGATGGTGCCGCGTGCGATAATGGAGAGTGGGTCATGGCAAACGACACCGGCAAGTTCGGCGTTGGGGCAGTGCATCTCGACATTCCGAATCGCCGTCAATTCTTCCAGCTCGGCGCGGGTGCCGCGGCGGGATGGAGCCTTGCAGGCAACGCCTTCGCGCAGACCGAGCGCCCGACCAATCCGCCGGACAAGCCGCGCGGGCAGGTGATTGCGGCGCTGTCGCAGGAGCCGACCGTATTCCATCCGCTGATGCCCGGGATCGAGGTCGATCAGGGCGTCTGGTGGCAGGTGTTCTCGCTGCTCTGGTACATCAATCCCGACGGCAATTTCGTTCCCGATCTGGCGCGCGAAGTCCCCACCATTGAGAATGGCGGGCTGTCGGCCGACGGCCTGACCTGGAAGATCAAGCTGCGCAGCGACGTGAAGTGGCACGACGGCACGCCGTTCACGGCCGACGACGTGAAGTTCTCGCTCGATCTGATCAACGATTCGAATTTCCGCGCCCGCAGCCGCGTCGGCCATAGTCTCGTGAAGGACATCAAGGTCGTCGCGGCGGACGAGATCCACTGGCGAATGGAAGCGCCCTATTCGCCCTATATGTCGATCCTGGGATCGCTGACCTTCATCGTGCCCAAGCACATCCTGGAGAAGGTGTCCGACCCGAACGCTTCGCCGTTCCACAATGCGCCTGTCGGCACCGGACCGTTCCGCTGGGGCGAGCGCGTGCCCGGCGACCACATCCTCCTGAACGCCTACACCGGCTATCACGGCAAGGGGCCGTACGTCGAACGCGTGGTCTTCAAGTATATCCCCGACCTCACCGTGCTCTACACCCAGTTCCGCACCGGCCAGGTCGATTACACCGGCCTGCAAGGCATTTTGCCGAACTTCGTGCAGGAGGCGAAGACGCTGAAGGGCCGGAGGATCTTCGTCTCCGCGACGTCCTCGGTGGAGCATATCGCACCCAACCTGGATTTCGGTCCCTTCGCCGACCGCGCGGTGCGCGAGGCGCTCTACCTCGCCATCAACAAGCAGGCGATCATCGACGCGCTCTATTACGGCCTGCCGACGCAGACCGAGAGCTTCGTGCCGCAGCAGGCGTGGTCGTTCCAGAAGGGCCTGCCGCAGCACAAATACGATCCCGCCAAGGCCAATGCGCTGCTCGATGCTGCCGGCTGGGTCCGCGGCTCCGGCGGCATTCGCGAGAAGGGCGGCGTCAAGCTCGAATTCACCAATTCGACGACGTCAGGCAATGCCGTGCGCGAGCAGACCCAGCAGCTGCTGATCCAGGACTGGCGCGCGATCGGTGCTGCGATGCGCGTCAACAACATGCCGGCGGCGGTGATCTGGGGCGACTTCTGGCAGCAGTCGAAATTCAACTCGGTGCTGGTGTCGGTGAACTTCATGCTGGGCAGCGATCCCGACGTAACGCCGCGCTTCGGCTCCGGCGCCATTCCCGCCAAGGGCGGTCGCGGCTACAACACCTATCAGTACCAGAGCCCGGAGGCCGACCGTCTTCTCGCCGAAGGCGCCAAGCAGTTCGATCTGTCGCAGCGCAAGACCACCTATGGCGATCTGCAGAAGCTGATCCGCAACGACCTCGCGATCCTGCCCATGTTCCAGGGCTTCATCGCCGAAGGCGTGAAGGAAGGGCTGCAAGGTTTCCGTCCCAACATCAACACCTCCATCAATTGCTGGAACATCCGCGAATGGTACTGGGCCTGATGCATCCGGCTCGCTGGATCGCCTGAGATGGCCCGTTACGTCGTCAATCGCCTGGCGCAGGCGATCATGCTGCTCGTGATCGTCTCGGCGATCGGCTTTGCCATCCTGCATCTGGCGCCCGGCGGCCCGCTCTCGCAGTTTGCGGCTTCCGCGCAGATGACCCAGGAGGATCTCGACCGCGTCACCAAGCAGCTTGGCCTCGATCGCCCGCTGCCAATTCAGTATCTCGACTGGTTCGGCCGCATGCTGAGAGGCGATTGGGGCAAGTCCTACCGCGACGGCGAGTCCGTGCTGTCGGTGATCTCCTCGCATCTCGGCGCGACGCTGGAGCTGATGGCGACGGCGACCATCATCGCGGTGCTGCTCGGCTGCTGGGTCGGTATCCTTGGCGCGCTGCGGCGCTATTCGCTGTTCGACATGCTCGCAACCGTCGGCGCCATGGTCGCGCTGTCGATCCCGACCTTCTGGTTCGGTCTCGTCATCATCTACGTGTTTTCGGTGACACTCGGCTGGTTGCCGGCCGGCAACCGAGAGACCGTCGGCGACGGCTCCTTCCTGGACCTCTTGCATCATCTGATCGCGCCGGCCCTGGTGCTCGCGCTGGTCGAGACCGCGATGTGGGGCCGCTTCATGCGATCCTCCATGCTCGAGGTCATCAACCAGGATTACATCCGCACTGCGCGCGCCAAGGGCATGCCGGAATGGCGCATCCTCACCGTGCATGCCCTGCGCAACGCGCTGCTGCCGATGATCACGGTGGCCGGCCTCCAGCTTCCGACGTTGCTCGGCGGCGCATTGGTGGCCGAGACCGTGTTCACCTGGCCCGGCATGGGGCGACTGTTCCTGGATTCCATCGGCTACCGCGACTACCCCGTGGTGATGGGCATCCTGATGTTCTCGGCGACGATAGTGCTGATCGGCTCGCTGCTTGCCGACATCCTCTATGCCGTCGTCGATCCGCGCATCCGGGTGGGCTAGGCGATGACGGCTGCCACCCTCTCCACCGTTCAGCTCTCCCCCGGCCAGGCCGCCTGGCGGCGCTTCCGCCGGCATCGCCTCGCGCTCGCGGGCGCGGTGACCATCCTGGTTCTCGTCCTGGGCTCGGCGTTCGGCCCATATCTCCTGCCGTTCGACGACACCTATATCGACATCATGAAGCGGTTCGCACCGCCGCTGTCGGGCGCGCACATTCTCGGCACCGACGAGCTTGGCCGCGACGTGCTGGCGCGGCTGATGATGGGCGGGCGGGTGTCGCTGTCGATCGGCATCGTCGCGATGGTGATCGCGATGGTGGTCGGCATCGTGGTCGGCGCCTTTGCCGGCTTCTATGGCGGCGTCGTCGGCGCGGTGCTGATGCGGCTCGTCGATGCCGTGCTGTGCTTTCCGACCATCTTCCTGCTGCTCGTGCTCGCAGCGCTCATAGAGCCCGGCTTCGTCACCACCACCGTGCTGATCGCGGCCACCGCCTGGATGTGGGTGGCCCGGGTCGTCGAGGCCCAGGTCCGATCGCTCAGAGAGCGCGAATTCGCCGTTGCCGCGCTCGCCTTCGGTTCGTCGAACCTGCGGATCATGTTCCGCGAGCTCGTGCCCAATGCGATCGCGCCGATCGTGGTGGCGGCGACGCTGAACGTCGCCAAGGCGATCCTGCTGGAATCCTATCTCAGCTATCTCGGCTACGGCATCCAGCCGCCGGCTGCGAGCTGGGGCAATATGCTCAACAACGCGCAGATCTATCTGACCAGCGCGCCGTGGCTCGCGATCGCGCCGGGCCTCGCCATCACGCTCGCGGTGACGAGCTTCAACTTCCTCGGCGACGGCCTGCGCGATGCGCTCGACCCGCGAATGAACATCCCATGACGAGCCGACGAGCTTCGATCGAGCTGATTTCCAGGAGTGCCCCATGTCCCCGCCGCTCAACCGTATAAATAGCGACGATCGCCTGCCGGCGCAGGCTGACGTCGTCGTCATCGGCGGCGGCGTAATCGGTGTGTCCGCGGCCTATCATCTGGCGAAGAAGGGACTTTCCGTCGCGCTCGTCGAGAAGGGGCATGTCGGCGGCGAGCAGTCGAGCCGCAATTGGGGCTGGTGCCGCCAGCAGGGCCGCGCGCGCGAGGAAATTCCGCTGGCGCGCGAGGCGTTGCGGCTGTGGGAGGACATGCAGAACGACGCCGGCGTCGATGCCGGCTTCCGCCGCACCGGCGTGCTGTTCCTCACCAAGAGCAGGGACGAGCTCGCCGGCTGGGAGCGCTGGG
>NZ_JALBHA010000338.1:0-7295 GCF_023006445.1 Bradyrhizobium sp. SHOUNA76 | reverse complement strand
GCGCCAGCGACGGCGAAGCCGCCCGCCGTCTCTGCCTCGGCGGCGTCGGCCTCGCCCGCCTCGCCCTCTTCCACATCTGGCCCGATATCGAATCCGGCCGTCTCGTACCGGTGCTGCAAAGCTACAATCCGGGCGACCGCGAAGACATCCACGCGGTCTATGTCGGCCATACCGCGCCGCTTCCTGCACGGGTGCGCGCATTCATCGACTTTCTCGCCGAGCACGTACGGGTGAGCGATCCCGCGCTGAAGCGGGCGGGGGACGGGAAATGGAAATTGACGGGATGAGACAGATCGCGGAAGGCCCAGAAGAAAGTTCGCCCCCGGGCTTGCCGAGCTGAATCGAACGGCAATGAGTCCGCCTTCGCCCTAAGGGCTTCGGCGCGACAGCCTTGCGCAAATGTCGTTTGCGAAGGCTGGCGGAGAGACTGTCCCGGGCGCTCGCGGCGCCCAAGTCGCGCCATCCGCTCATGCCCGTCAAGGGTAGACCTTGCCCGGATTCATGATCCCGGTTGGGTCCAATGCCTTCTTCACCGCCTTCATCAGCGCGACGCCTTCGCCATGCTCGGCTTCCATATGGACGATCTTGTGCAGTCCGACGCCATGTTCGCCCGAACAGGTGCCGCCCATGGCGATGGCGCGGCGCGCGGTGCGGAATGCGAGTCCCTCGGCCCGTGCCGTCTCCTCTGCATCTTTGGGATCGAACAGGATGCCGAGATGGAAATTGCCGTCGCCGACATGCCCGACGATCGGAGCAGTCAATCCCGACGCGACGATGTCGGCTTTGGTCTCCAGCAGGCAGGCTGGCAAGGCCGCGATCGGCACGCAGGCGTCGGTGCCCATATTGTTCTTGCCGGGACTCAGCGCCATCACGGCTTGATAGGAATTGTGGCGCGCCTTCCACAAGCGATTGCGATCCTCTGGCCGCTCCGCGAACTGGAACGCTCCGCCGCCGTGTTCCTCCGTGATCGTCCGCATCATCTCGACGTCCTCGCGCACACCATTCGGCGTGCCCTGGAATTCGAGGAACAATGTCGGCGTCTCCGCATAATCGAGCTTTGAGTAATTGATCGCGGCACGCATCTGCATCTCGTCGAGCAGTTCGACGCGGGCCATCTTCAGGTTCGATTGCAGCGCCGTCACCACGGCGGCGACGGCCCCTTCGAGCGACTGGAACTGGCAAACGGCCGCGACGATCGTCTCCGGCAGGCCATAGAGCTTGAGCTGGATCTCGGTGATGACGCCGAGAGTGCCTTCGCTACCGACATAGAGATGGGTGAGATCGAGGCCGGCTGAGGATTTGCGCGCGCGGCTGCCGGTGCGCACGATACGGCCATCGGGCGTGACGACGGTGAGCCCGAGGATGTTCTCACGCATCGTGCCATAGCATACCGCATTGGTGCCGGACGCGCGGGTCGAGGCCATGCCGCCGATCGAGGCGTTCGCTCCGGGGTCGACTGGAAAGAACAGGCCGGTGTCGCGGATCCCTGCATTGAGCGCTTCGCGCGTCACACCGGCCTGGACCCGGCAATCGAGCGAATCCGGCGAGACGTCGAGGATCTTGTCGAAGCGGCTCGTGTCGAGCGAAACGCCACCGGCAACCGCCGCGAGCTGACCCTCCAGCGATGAGCCGGCACCGAACGGCGTGACCGGCACGCGGTGTTCGTTGCAGAGCGCGAGAACGAACGCGACCTCCTCGTTGGTCTCGGGAAACACCACGAGATCGGGCATGCCGATCGCCGGCAGGCCCTCACCATGACTATGCTGGTCGAGCATGGCCTGCGAAACGCTCACGCGCGTGCCGAGGCGCTCGACGAGTTTTGCTCGCACGGCGGCGATAACCTCCGGCCCGGGACGTGGCAGAACCTGGACGTACATCGCGGCCTCCTTCATGACCCTGCCCTCGTCTGTACCACTGCAATCGGGCGTTCAAGCCGCAACTGCGGCCAGCAGACGGGAAAAGGCGAGCATGCCGGGATCATCGAGCCCGATCGTCCGCTCGCCGAACATACGGGCACGTCCGAGCCTGTTCGGCCGCTCCCGGAATGCGTCGAGCGTTTCGCGCGCGGCCTTTTGCGCCGCAGCGATCGCTTCGTCGTGCGTTCTGCAATGCGCCAGTGCAATCGCGACGGCATCGAGCATGTCGACAACCGTCTTGTCGCCGATCCTGGCGCCGCCGCGCGTCATCATCTGGTCGCGGATCGAGGCGAGTAAGCCGCCGAGTTCGTCCCAGCCGATCTCATTGCGCCCCATGGTCGTTTTGGCCAGCGTCATCATCGCAACCGTGACCAGCGTTCCCAGGCTCGATCCCGTTCCGCTGGCGCAGGCTTTGGCACAGGCCTGAAACACCAGGCCGACGTCCGTCTCTTCATTGGGAATGGCAGTTGCGACGGCCTCGAACAGCCGGCGCAGCATGACCCCGGTGTCGCCGTCGCCGATCTTGCCGTCGGCGGCGTTGAGATCATCCTGGGCGGCCGCAGCCGCGTCTCTGGCACGAAAGGCTGCGCTGCGGAGCGTATCGGCCGTGATCGCCACCTCACACCCTCCAGAACGGACAGGCGCAGGGCGCTGCCAGCAGCTTCTCTCGTTCGGCATCAAGGTGAATCAGACTGATCGACAGCCCCGCCATCTCCATCGAGGTGACGTAGTGCCCGACCAGCGGACGCACGATGGTCAACCCGTCCTTCCTGAGAAGCGCAGCGACGCGGCGATAGACGATGAACAACTCCTCGAGCGGCGTCGCACCGAGGCTATTCACCAGCACGGAAACGCGATCGGATCCGTGGGCGACCGCGTCGGCACGCAAGCGCTTCACCATCTCGTCGGCGATCTCGTCTGCCGAACGGAGCTTGTCGCGCCAAATGCCCGGCTCGCCATGGATGCCCATGCCCATCTCGATCTCGTCAGCGCCGATTTCGAAGGTCGGCTTCGCGGCCCCCGGAATCTGGCAAGGCGCGAGTGCGACGCCGATGGTGCGGCAGGCATCGACAGCGGACTGAGCGGTCGCGGTGACCTCGGCGAGATCGGCGCCGGTATCGGCCTTCGCGCCAGCGATCTTGTAGGCATAGATGATTCCGGCGACGCCGCGGCGCTTGCCGGCCTCTTGCGGCGGCGCGGAGGCGATATCGTCGGTGCCGAGCACGGTCGTGGTCGGAATGTCGTCCATCTCGACCATCTCGCCGGCAAGATCGAAGTTCATGCGGTCGCCGCCGTAATTTCCGTAGAGGCGCAGCACGCCTCGTCCGCCATCGACCGCCTTGATCGCCTGCACGCAGGAATCCACCGACGGTCCCGCGAACACGTCGCCGATCGCGCAGGCGTCGAGCAGGCCCTGGCCGACATAGCCGGTGAACAGCGGCAGATGTCCCGAGCCGCCGCCCGAGACGATGCCGACCTTGCCGCGCTTCGGCGCATGCGCGGCGCGGACGACCCGCGCCTCCCGCACCAGTGCCGGGTGAGCGGCCACCAGCCCGTCAAGCATCTCGTCGACGAAGGCGTCGGCGGTATTCATCAGCTTCTTCATGGACCGGTTCTCCCCGAACGATCTCGATCAGACGTCGTATTCGAGCAGCGCCGGCAGCGTGCGCTCGATGGCGGCGCGGGTGGCCGCGTCAGGCATCGGCATGGGCTGGCGGGAGATGCCGCAGTCGAGACCCTGGAGATGGAGCGAATACTTCACGCAGGCCGGCAAATTTCCGTGCGGCAGCACCGACCAGAAGTTGACGAGGCGGTGGTGGATGGCGAGCGCGGTCTCGTCGTCCTTCTTCTTGACGGCGTTCCACAGGCGTACGCAGGGGCCCGGTGCTGCGGTCGGAGAAGCCGCCAGCGTGCCGTGAGCACCGAACTGGAAGCAGGAGTAGAGAAGGTTATCGACGGCGGCGAGGATGACCTTGTCCTTCGGCGCATTGGCGACGAGCTCGGCCGTGCGCGTGATGTGGCCCTGGCTCTGCTTGATACCGACGACCCACGGAATCTCGTTCAGGATACGCAGCACGAGCGGCGTCGAAAGCAGGTTCCAGGGAATGACGTTGTAGAGCAGAACCGGCGTCTTCAGCTCTTCGGTCAACGTCTTGAAGTGGCCGAAATTCGAATCGTCGTCGGGTTGGAAGACGTAGAAGACCGGCGTCACCTGCAAGGCATCGACCTTGAGATCGGCGATCAGTTCGCCGCGCTTGATCACCTCGCGCGTCGAGTTGGCGATGATGCCGGCGACGACCGGCACCCGGCCCGCGACTTCCTCCATGGTGATTTCGCCGAGCCGGCGAAACTCGCCGAGCTCCAGCGCCTGGCCCTCACCCGTCGAGCCGCCGAAGCAGAGGCCGTGCACACCTTTGCCGAGCATGAAGCGGATCTGGTTTCGGAACTTGGCCTCGTCGATGTCACCCTTCTCGTCGAAGGGTGTGGTGAGTGCGGGGATGATGCCGTGAAGCTTCGTCATGATGTGGTAATTGCCTTTGCTTGGGGTTGGGTGAATATGAGGAATGGCATCAGGCGCCGAGATAGGCGTCGCGCACATGATCATCGCGCAGCAGCTCGTCGGCATGGCCCTCGAGCGCGATGCTGCCACCCTCGAGCACATAGCCGTAGTCGGCGACGCCGAGGGCCGCGTAGGCGTTTTGCTCGACGATCACGACGGTGCGGCCGCCCTCGGCGATCCTGCGGATGCTCGCAAACATCTCGGTGGTCAGCTTGGGTGACAGGCCCATCGAGGGTTCGTCGAGTAGCAGCAGCCGCGGGCCGGCCATCAGCCCTCGTCCGATCGCGAGCGCCTGCTGCTCGCCGCCCGAGAGCACGCCGCCCATGTCAGCCGCTTTGCGCTTCAGGACCGGAAACAGTTCGAAGACCTCATCGAGGGTGGCGCTGATCCCACCCTTGTCGTGACGGCGCACATAGGCACCGACCTCGAGGTTCTCCATCACGGTCAGCGTGCTGAAGATCCGCCGGCGCTGCGGCACGCAGGCGATGCCGCCGGCGACGACCTTGTTGATCGGGCGGCCGGCGATCGGCTCGCCGGCGAAGGTGACGGTGCCCACCGACGGCTTGAGCTTGCCGATAATCAGGTTGAGCGTCGTCGACTTGCCGGCGCCGTTGGCGCCGATGATCGCCGCGACCTCACCGCGTTCAACATGGATGGAGAGGTCGAAGAGGACCTGCGCCTTTCCGTAGAACACGTCGACATGCGACAGTTCCAGCTCGGGCGGTTCGGTGGCGGGGATCTTCAGCATCGAGGCGTCCGGCGTTCAGTAGCGGACCGCTTCGAGGACCACGGGCTGCCCGCCCTTGATCTCGACGATGTTGACCTGGCGGTTGCAGTCGCCCTTCTCGTCGCATCCATACGACGCAAGCAGGCCGTCATACTTCACGGTAGCAAAGGATTCGCGGATCTTGGCAACGTCAGCGGACCCGGCAGCGTTGATCGCTTTCGCCGCGAGGATTGCTGCATCGTAATAGGTTGCGGACCAGACGTCGGGCGCCATCTTGAAGCGTTCCTCATAGCGTTTGACAAAAGTCTGTACTGCCGGATTGGGATCTGTCGGGACGAAATAGGAAGCGCTTATCGCGCCTTCGGCCCCGCTGCCGGCGAGCTTGAGAAAAGCGTCTTCGCTGAGCACTGCCCCCGCGAAGCGGAAAGGCAGACCGAACTGTTTCGCCTGCTTGACGATCAGCGCGGCATCGGTGTCGTGGGCCCAGAGGATCACGAGCGCCGCACCGGCATTCTTCAACTTGCTGAGTTGAGCCGAGTAGTCCTTGTCATTGGGATTGTGGCTCTCGATTGCCACCGGCTTGAGGCCGAGTGCCGCCATCTGCGCGACCACGCGGGCCTGGCCCGACTTGCCGAAATCGTCATTGGCATAGAAGATCGCGACCTTGTCTGCAGCCTTCAGTGCCTTCTGGGCATAATCGATGATCGCCTTTGCCTGGACGTCGTCGTTGGAACGGGTTCGGATGACGAATTTGCAGCCGCTATTGGTGACGGGAACGCCGGTGCCGCCGGTGAGCGAGACAATCTTGCCGTTGCAGTAGATATTTTGGGTCGCCATTTGTGTCACGGAATAGTGCGGCCCGATCATCACGGGCGTCTTGTGCACCTGCATGATCTTGTTGACGGCGTTGATCGCGCCGTTGGTGTTGTCGCCCTGGTCGTCCTCGAAGACCACCTGCAACGGCTTGCCGAGCACACCACCTGCGGCATTGATGTCGGCGATAGCGAGTTCGACACCCTGTTTGAAGTTGCGGCCGACGAGAGCCTTGGCCCCCGTCATCGGCAGCGAGACGCCGATCAACGGCTGTTCCTGAGCCGCGGCCCCACCCGGCGACATTGTCACCAGCACCGCGCTCGCGCCGGCCAGAGCCAGCAGGCCGCGCACCCCCATTGTCCTTTTCCTGTTCACGGTCGTCCTCCCCTGAAAATTGGAAAATTGGTCTCGTTCAACCATGCGCTCCGGCATGATCGACGGAGCGGCGCCGGATGTGGCGCGCCCTCGTCTCGTGAGAGGCCGCGCCGGCGCGCTCGCCGAGATAGGCCTCGATGACAACAGGCGACTCCATCACGGCAGCGGGAGCGCCATTCGCAATGAGGTCGCCCAGATTGAGCACGACGACGCGGTCACACATGCTGGTCACGAGCTTGATGCGATGCTCGACGACGAGGATCGTCATGCCCTGCGCGCGCAGCCGTTGCAGGATGGTCGACAGCTCCATGACGAGACCGCCGCGCAGGCCGGCCGCCGGTTCGTCAAGCAGGAGCACCTTGGGCCGCCCGACGATGGCGCGGGCCATCTCGACGAGGCGGCTCTGGCCAAAGGAGAGGTCGCCCGCATGGCGCATGGCGAGATGGCGCACACCCATCTGCTCCAGCGCGGCCAGCGACGCCTGACGGATCGTGGCCTCTCCGCCCGGCTGGCCGGGGATTCGTCGCCAGGCGACCATGACGTTCTCGAGAACGGTCATGGATTCCCACAGCCGCACGTTCTGAAAGATTCGGGCGACGCCGTGAGCATGCACCTCCCAGGCCGGCCGGTTCTGCAGCGGATGGGAGTCCAGCTCGATCAAGCCGTCGACATGGATCACGCCGGAGCAGGCGTTGATCATGGTCGATTTGCCGGAACCGTTCGGACCGATCAGGCCGAGGATTTCACCGCGCATGACGTCGAAGGAGACGTCATTCAATGCACGCACACCGCCGAAGCTGCGCGAGACCTTGCGCATGCGCATCAACGGACCGCTGGAATCCGGCAACGCCGTCCCCCCAGCGAGGCCGGGACCGGCGGCGGCGACCGCCGCGAGGCTGAGCGG
>NZ_JALBHA010000337.1:0-7319 GCF_023006445.1 Bradyrhizobium sp. SHOUNA76 | reverse complement strand
CTCGAGCCAGCCGCGGCGGATCGCCGGCTGGGCGATCCGCGCCTGGTGGCGGAGCGCACCGGGGAAATTGTCGATGATGCCGTTCGGATCGGGGTCGCCCGCATAGGCCCTGACCTCCAGCCCGGCCGCGCCCTGACGCGCGGAAAACACCCCCCAATGCGAGGTGTGCGGCTTGAAGCCATCCGACAGGTCGAGACCGGGGTCGGGGAAGCCAATCGTATCGTCCATCATCTGATCCTTATTCCGGGTCCGGTCCGCAATCGGGCTGGTAATATACCGATCCGTTCCGGACGTCGTCGAGATCAGCCTTGACGGAAACGCTGGGCTGCCCCGCGCCGCGGACGTCGTGATCACACTATGACGATGCGCGCTTGGACAGGGCGTCCCCCAGGCGCCGGAGTTCGGCCTCACCCGCCCGCGCAGCAATCGACCAACAGCCGCCAGATCCGCTGCGCCTCGTCCCGCGCGTGACCCTCCGGCACCTTCTCAACGCTGGACCGACCATAATCGGCGCGCGTTTGGCGAGGCACGACCCACCGCTCCGAGATCGGGTCGTACCATTTTCCGATGTTCATCTCAGTCACGGCGATCGACTCACAGATTTGATCAACGGTTGAGCGATGCGCCTGCCGCGGTCTCATGCGAGCCATTCGGCGACGCGCCACCCAATTTACCAATCGTGAGCTCGCATGATCGTTCCGCTTCTGGATCTCATCCCGGCCGCGCCGGATGAAGCGTGCGCGGATGCCGCTCGTGCAGCAGCCGCGCGAGCTCCTCGCGCTCGCTCTCGCGTCCTTTCATGGCGGTCTCGAACAGCGCCTCCTGGATGTCGCGAGGCATGTCGCCCCACACGTCCATGGCGGCGCGTCCGAGCAGGCCCGCGAGATGATCAACTCCATCGCTCATTCGGCTCTCCTGGTCTGCACACGGAAATGGAACAGCTGCGGCGGTCTAGCGTTCCAGTGTCATCATTGTGAAAAGGAGGCGTCTTTTATGGGATTATTCACCAAGGACATCAAATCGATGGAAGACCTGCTGCTGCACGGGCTGCAGGACATCTACTACGCGGAGCAGCAGATCCTGAAGGCGCTGCCCAAGATGATCGACAAGGCGACCAACAGGGATCTCGCCACCGGGCTGAAAGCTCACCTGGACGAGACCAACAAGCAGGTCGAACGGCTCGACAAAGTATTCGCCAAGCTCGGCAAGCAGCCCAGCGGCACGCAGTGTCCGGCCATCGATGGCCTGATCGAAGAAGCCGACGCCACCGCCGGCGAGATTGAGGACAAGGCCGTGCTCGACGCCGCGATCGTCGCCAATGCACAGGCCGTGGAGCACTACGAAATGTGCCGCTACGGCACGCTGATCGCCTGGGCGGAAGCACTCGGCCACGACGACATCGTGCGCTTCCTCACCACCAATCTGAATGAAGAGAAGGCTGCCAACACCAAGCTGAACACCGTGGCGTTGCGCAAGGGCGTCAACGCCAAGGCGTCCAACGCGGCCTGACCGCTTGCGACGTGGCGGCCCGGCTTCCGGCGCCGCCACGGTTCTCGTCAAATGAACGGCTTTCCGCCGGTGACGGCCAACGTCGCCCCCGAGGTGTAGCTCGATAGCGGATCGGCCAGCATGACATAGGCGGTTGCAAGCTCGGCCGGCTGGCCGGCGCGCTGCATCGGAACCTGCTTGCCGAAGTTCTTGACCCTTTCCTCCGACATGGTCGATGGAATCAGCGGCGTCCATATCGGGCCCGGAGCAACGGCGTTGACCCGAATGCCCTTCTCCGCCAGCATTTGCGCAAGCCCACCGGTAAAATTCTGGATGGCGCCCTTGGTCGTGGCGTAAACCAGCAGGGTCGGGTTCGGCATGTCCGAGTTCACCGACGCCGTGTTGATGATCGCAGCTCCCGGCCGCATGTGAGAAACGGCGGCCTTGGTCAGATAGAACATAGCGTGGATGTTGGTCTCGAACGTGAGCCGCCACTCCTCGTCGCTGATGTCTCCGATGTCCTTGAACGTGGCCTGATGGGCCGCATTGTTGACGAGGATATCAATGCCGCCGAGCTCCTCGACCGTGCGACGCACGATGGAGCGGCAGTGCTCGGGATTGCGGATGTCGCCGGGAATCAGGATCGCCTTGCGTCTTTCCCGCTCCACCAGCGCCTTGACCTCGGCCGCATCCTCGTCCTCGTTCAAATAGGAGATGACGATGTCGGCGCCTTCACGCGCGTAGGCGATCGCGACCGCGCGGCCGATGCCGCTGTCACCTCCGGTGATGAGCGCCTTCTTTCCGGCCAGACGTCCCGAGCCTCTGTAACTCTCCTCGCCATGATCGGGGCGTGGCCGCATCGCCCGCGTCGAGCCGGGCATCGGTTGCTGCTGCGGCGGATAAGGTGGCTTTGGATAGTCGGTCATGAAGCAGCTCCAGGGATCTGCTCCGCTAACGGAGCCCCGCAGGAAGCGTTCCTGTGACCGCGCTGCTGCACCGCGGAACCCTTTGCGCCGCAACATTCAAAAATGAGACTGCCAGTCAAGCCGGACGAGGCGCTCACGCATGCACCGCATCCGAGTTCGGCTAGCTTCTCATCAAAGCCGCGGGCCTTCGAGAGCCAGCCTTCGAGAGCCACGCGGCGCCGCGCCGGTTCGGTACGGCCATAAATCGACGTCACAGGGAGGAGCACAATGTCGAAATGCAGTGTGGGACTGCTCGCGCTGAGCAGCCTGTTTCTTTCAAGCGCAGCGATCGCCCAGGAAAAGATCAAGGTGGGCGTGACCGCGACGCTCGAGGGCACCTACACGGTGCTCGGCGAGGACGGCATGCGCGGCCACCAGACCGCGCTCAACGTGCTGGGCAAGAAAATCGGCGACAAGGAGCTCGAATTCATCGTCGCCTCGACCGACGCGACACCGGACTCCGCGGTGCGCGCCGTGCGCAAGCTGATCGAGCAGGACAAGGTGCAGATCCTGCTCTCGCCGCTGTCCGGCGACGAGGGCATCGCGGTCAAGAACTTCGCAAAGACCCACCCCGAGCTGACGTTCATCAACGCGGCGTCCGGCGCACAGGAAACGACCTACGTCGATCCGGCCCCGAACTTCTTCCGTTACAACATGGACGGCGCGCAGTGGCAGGTGGGCCTCGGCAAGTACGCCTATGACGAAAAGAAGTATCGCAAGATCGCAACCGTCGGCGAGGACTATTCCTTCATCTACACCCAGGTGTTCGGCCTCGTGCTCGAGTTCTGCGGCGCCGGCGGACAGATCACCAACCGGCAATGGGTGCCGCTCGGCACCAAGGATTTCGCATCGGTCATCGCCGCCCTGCCCGACGATGTCGACGCGATCTATCTCGGCCTCGGCGGCGCCGACGCCGTCAACTTCCTCAACCAGTATCAGCAGGCCGGCGGCAAGGCGCATCTGATGGGCGGCTCCATCATGATCGACCAGACCATCCTGTCGTCCAAGGGCAACGCCAAGAATGCCCTGGTCGGCACCATCGCGGCGAGTGGCCAGGCCGATACCTGGGAAGATCCGGGCTGGCAGAAATTCGTGAAGGCCTATCAGGACGCCTTCCCGCCCAATAAGCGCTTCCCGAGCCCGTCACTGCTCGCGACCAATTACTATGACTCGACCATGGCCCTGATCCTCGCCCTGCGCGAGGTCAACGGCGATCTCTCCAACAACCAGTCGAAGTTCAAGGCTGCGCTGGCGAAGATCGAGATCGACGCGCCGAACGGCAAGATCAAGCTCGACTCCAACCGGCAGGCGATCGGCACCAACTTCGTCACCGAAGTCGTCGACGACGGCAAGGGCGCGTTGTTCAGCAAGGTGGTGAAGGTGATCCCGAACGTGAACCAGACGCTGGGCTATGATCCAGCCGTATTCTCGAAGATCGGACTGCCGAGCCGCACCGTGCCGGAATGTAAGAAGTACTGACGCATCGCGCCTGCAACGGACAACCGGGGAGCGACTTGCTGACGCGGTCGCTCTCCGCTCTTGCAATCTCGTCGGCGTTGTTGAACGCTGAGTGAAAAGACAAGAACATTCGGGAGGGGAAGGCATGAGCCGTGCGCTCGCCGTCTTCCACGGCCGGTTCGGTCGGGCGACGGTTTATCAGTTGAACCGCCCTTTCAATATTCACGCCCATCGCGAAGGTCATCTGATCTTCCATGTCGGCGGCATGCCCGCATGCATCGACGTGTCCGACGGGCACCATGATCTCACCGAAACGTCCGTCGTCGCGGTCAATCCCTGGGAGCCGCACAACTTCCTGCCGGCCGATCTGGACGGCGGCGCGATCTTCTTCGTGCTCTACGTCAATGCCGAATGGTTTGCACCCGATGCATCCGGCACTCACCGGCTGCGTTTCGGCCGCACCCAGTTCAAGCGCACGCCGGCCCTGGACAAGCACATCAGGCGGACCGCCGCGCTCGTGTGCGGCGCACCATCGCTCTCCAGTCTGGATTCCGAACTGCGGAGGTTGATCGACATCTGCTACGACGAAAGCTGGCAGCAGGCCGAGATCGCCCGCGATCCTCGCGCAAGCGGCTCCGTCACCGATTTTCGCGTGCGCAAATGCATCAAGATGATGTCGGAAAGCCCCGGCGCTGAGATCGAGCTCGATACGATCGCGCGGGAATCCGGCCTGTCGCGTCCGCATTTCTATCGGCTGTTCCGCGTCCAGACCGGCGTTACGCCGAACCTCTATCTCAACACGCTGATCATGGAACAGGCGCTCGAAGCACTGGTGGCGAGCGAGACGCCGATCGCCGATATCGGCTTCGATCTCGGCTTCTCCTCGCAAAGCGGTTTCACCCGCTTCTTCGCCGCCAATGTGGGGATGGCCCCGACCGATTATCGTCGCGCGGCCAAGATTTTGCGCGCCTGAGCGCGGGCCACGAAAAGATACTCACGATCAAACGTTCCCCTCCGAGCCCGGCTAGGATGTCGGCAACGCGATCCCGAGAGAGGATTGCGACCGACGGGAGCGCACGTCCATGGCGAGGCCAGCAGCCGGCATCGGCTTGCATGCCCCCTCGCCCCGCTTGCGGGGCCGAGACGAGCTTCGCTCGCTCTGGGAAGGTCGGGGTTTACCCACGCCTTCTCGAAGGATCGGCCGCCGGGAATCCGCTTCCCATCTACGATGGCCCTGCCACAAGCGAGGCGAGGCGGGAGCATGAGCCGCTTTGTCGAACGCCATCCGGCCTGGGCGCTCATCGCAATCATTGCCGTTGCCGTCGCGCTCTGGTTGATCTTCGCGGTCTGGCCGCCGGGCCTGGAAGAGGCCGTCGGCCGCAAGCGCGTCTTCCTCAACGCCGTCTTCAACGGTATCACGCTCGGAGGGCTCTACTTCCTCGTCGCCAGCGGCTTCACGCTGATCTTCGGGCTGATGCGCAACGTCAACCTCGCGCACGGCTCGCTCTATCTGTTCGGCGGCTATGTCGGCTACGCCATCAGCACGGCGACCGGCTCCTGGGTGCTCAGCTTCATCGTCGCCTTCATCCTCACGGCCCTCGTCGGCGTCCTGCTCCAAGTGATCGTGTTCCGCCGGATGGAGGGACAGGATCTCAGGCAGACCATGGTGACGATCGGGCTTTCGATCGTGTTCGCCGATCTCATGCTGTGGGCCTGCGGCGGCGATTTCTACCAGATCCAGACACCGAACTGGCTGATCGGCCCCGTGGAGCTGCCGCTGGTCACGGCGATCAAGTCCTCGGGCGAGCCGGTCTATCTCCGATATCCCATGGTGCGACTGGTGATCTTCGCCGCCTCGGTGGTCATTGGCGTAGCAATGTGGCTTGCGCTCAATCGCACCCGCATCGGCATGATCATTCGCGCCGGCGTCGACGACCGCGATATCCTCGCCGCGACAGGCGTGCGTATCCAGCTCGTCTTCGTGCTGGTGTTCGCGTTCGGCGCAGGTCTTGCGGGCATCGCTGGCGTCGTCGGCGGCACCTTCCAGTCGCTGTCGCCTGGCGAGGACATTCGCTTCCTGCTCGCCTCCCTCGTCGTCGTGATCGTGGGCGGCATGGGCTCGATCCCCGGCGCCGCACTTGGGGCGCTGATCATCGGCCTCGCCGAACAGCTCGGCTCGGTCTACATCCCGACCTACGCCATCGTCGTGACCTTCCTGATCATGGTGCTGGTGCTGGCGATCCGGCCGCAAGGCCTGTTGGCGAGGCGCTGACATGTCGCTCGCCCACGATGCCCGCGTTGCCGTCCGTCCCGCCACAATGGCGCAGCGCGCGGCACGGACGTGGCCGGAGATCAACAATCCCGCCGCCTGGGTCGTCGCCGTCATCCTCCTGATCATGCCGCTGATCGCCAACGGCTTCTTCCTGATCGAGATCTTCGCCTCCACCTTGATCCTCGGCACCATGGCGCTCAGCCTGATGTTCCTCGCCGGCTATGGCGGCATGGTCAGCCTGATGCAGCTCACCATCGCGGGCTTCTCGGCCTACATGGTCGCGGTGTTCGGCGTCAGCGGCAACGCCAATATCAGCCTGGGCTGGCCATGGTGGCTCGCGGTCCCCATGGCGCTGGCGCTGGCAACCGCCTTCGGCACGCTCGGCGGCGCGCTCGCGGTGCGCACCGAGGGCATCTACACCATCATGATCACGCTCGCGATCGGCGCGGCGTTCTATTATTTCACGAACCAGAACTGGGCGATCTTCAACGGCCATACCGGCATCAACACCGTGGCCACGCCGCACTTCTGGGGCGTCAACTGGCGCGCCGACATTCCCTTCTATTATATCGTGCTCGCGGTCGCCGCGCTCTGCTATTTCGCCGTCGAATATCTTTCGCGCGCCCCCTTCGGCCTCGCTCTCCAGGGCGTGCGCGACAATCCAAGGCGCATGGCGGCGCTCGGCTTCAACGTCAATGCGCACCGCATCGCCGCCTATGCCTTCGCCTCCTTCGTGGCGGCGCTGGCCGGCGTGCTCCAGGTCTGGAACTACCGCCAGATTTCGCCGGGCTCGGTCAGCGTCGGGGCCTGCATCGACGTGCTGATCATCGCCGTCGTCGGCGGCATCACGCGCCCGATCGGCCCCTTTATCGGCGCACTGATCTTCGTGCTGCTGCGCACATTCGCGCTCGACTTCCTGGTCAGGCTCGGACTCGACGGCAACCGCTTCCGGCTGCTGATCGGGCTCGGCTTCCTCGCCATCGTGTTCTGGTCCTCGGACGGCGTCATCGGCCTGTGGCAGCGCTGGCGTCAGAGCCAGCGGCGTCCGGCTGCAAATCAACCTGGCAGAGGACGCGGCCATGGATAGCGTCGCGCAACGCCTCTCGGCCGTCGGCGCCGGTGCCGCGCTGGAGCTG
>NZ_JALBHA010000336.1:0-7327 GCF_023006445.1 Bradyrhizobium sp. SHOUNA76 | reverse complement strand
CCTCCCGCTTCGACGACATGGAGGCGTTCGGCTCGACCTATTCGACCCCGGGCTGGCAGCGCGCCCAGGCCAATCGCAACCGCGGCGGTGGCCGCAATGGTGGCGGCCGAAGCGGCGGCTTCGAGGAAGAAGCCGCGACGTTCTCCTCCTCCTCGTCATCGGGCCCCGATTTCGGCAACTTCTCCTCGCGCCGTCGCGGTCCCCTGACGATCGAGGGCGAGCTGGTGGCCAAATCCACCGGCACCACCTCGGAATTCTCGCTCGAAGACCGCGTCTTCCACCAGAAATTCGGCTACGGCCGCGTCACCAAGATCGACGGCAACAAACTCACCATCGCCTTCGACAAGGCCGGCGAGAAGAAGGTCGTGGACAGCTTCGTGCAGCGGGCGTGAGGCCCGCGACATGCCTCACTACATCGCCCTGATCGAAGAAGCCGGCCCGGACGACGCGGTCAGCCTCCGGTTTCCGGACCTACCCGGCTGCATTTCCGGCGGCGACGATGTCGAGGAGGCCCTGGAGAATGCGCCTGAGGCACTCGCATTCTATGCGCAGGAGCTGAGCGCGGAGAGTCGCGAGCTTCCCCCGCCGCGGACGCTGGACGAACTCAAGGCCGACCCCGACGTGGCCGACGACCTCAGAAACCATACCGTCGCCCTGATCGAATGGCCGCCCCTCGACGCCCCGGAGTGAGGACTGTTCGCCGCACTCGCCAGGCCTTCGACAGTTCTCCCCCGAACAGCCCTTGACCATCGCGAACTTCCCCGTATCAGATGCAACCCATGGTCCGGGGCATCGCACTGATCTTGCTGGCATTGGGGATGCCGTCGCTCGCGGCGGCGGAGACCATGAGCTTTGGCGATTCGATCGGGAAGCTGGCGGCGAGCTGCGGTACGGAGATCGTCGCCAATTGCCGCGGCGTCAACCCGGACTCGACCCGCCTGAAGGAGTGCCTGTCTCGCAACCGCGACGTGCTCTCCCAGCAGTGCGCGAGCGACTATCTCGGCGTGTTCGACGCCATCCAGAAGCGCATCGCCGCGCGCGTCACGGTGGCGAACGCCTGCCAACGCGAGATCGTCAAGGTCTGCGGCGGCTCGACCAAGGAGACCAGCAAGTCGGTCCCCTGCCTGGTCTCGACGCCCAAGGGCATCAGCAACAACTGCCTGAAAGCCGTCGACGACGCGGGGTATCGCTGATGCGCGCCAAGAGACTCTCCACTGCCGGACTAGGCATCGCGCTGGGCTGCGCCCTGCTCGCGGGCGCTGCACGCGCGCAGACGGCGGCGCCGACACGCGACGACATCGTCGGCAAGCTCAACCATTTCGAAGAAGCCGCCGAGGTCGATCTTCCCGCGCTGAAGCAGCAGGTGATGGAGCGCGCCAAGGCCAGGATCAAGAACGATCCGGGACCGGTGAACCGGCCGCCGATCGTGCCTGACCTTGCCAAGCTGCCCGCCTTCAACGCGCAAATCCAGTTCGATGCCGACACGCCGATCATCCAGCCGGCCTCCTACCAGACCGTCGGCCGCATCGCCGACGCCATGGTTCATTCCTCGCTGCTGCCCTACACGTTCCTGATCGTCGGTCACGTCGAATCCAATTCGAAGACGCGCGAGGCGAACGCGATCCTGAGTCAGCGCCGCGCCGACGCGATCCGCGACGTGCTGGTGAACACATTCAAGATCTCGACCAAGCGGCTGCACCCGATCGGCCTCGGCGAGGAGCAGTTTCTCGACCGGGCCAAGCCGACCTCGGCCGTCAACGGCCAGCTGCAAATCCTGACCTATGCCAAGCTGCCTGAAGAGGCACCTGCGCATCCGGCTGCGGCGCCTGCGCCTGCGGCGAAAAAGCCCGCCAAGAAGCGCTGAGCGAACGCGGCTTCGCGCCCGGAACCCTTTGAAGTCCTGATCGTTTTGTAGCCTGTCCGGGGCGCACCAATACGGTTTTGCGCGACAAAAGCGCCGGTTTGTGCACCGCCCGGTCCAGTGCTATAGCCTCTGTTCGCCCTTCCCGACCCCGTGCTGCATGAGACCGAAATGGGTGGCTATTTTCAGCGCCAACTTGCCGTTTATGTCGAGTACCATCGCGACCCCCGGAACACGGCGATGCATGTGGTCGGTATTCTTCTGTTGTTCACGGGCGCCGTGCTGCCGCTGACGCTGGTCAGGCTTCCGCTGTTTGGTTTCGATGTCAGCCTGGCGGTGATCCTGGCCTTGCCGGTTCTGCTCTATTGGCTGCTGCTCGACATGGCGCTCGGGATCGGCATCCTGGCAGTCTCGATCGTGCTGTTTTCGGTTGCGACGAGCATTGCGGCGCAAGTCAGCACCGCGACGATGTGGGCGATTTTCGCCGTGCTGGTGGCGCTCGGCCTCGCCGCGCAGGCCATCGGCCACAAGGTTTTTGAGGGGCGCGAAGCCTCGTTGTTCACTTTTCCTTCGCATCTTTTGCTTGGACCGATGTTCGTGATGGCAAAATTATTCATTGCATTGGGCTTCCGTCGCGACCTTGCCGCGATTCTGGCGCCTCTTCCGACCAATTCCCTTTCAACCCGATAGCTCTAGAAGCGAAACAGCAACCTTCTGCATGGCTCTCGTACTGGTTACCGGTGGCAGTGGCTTCATCGGACATCATCTCGTCGAAGCGCTCCGTGCCCGTGGGCAGCGGGTGCGTGTGCTCGACGTCCGTGCGCCGGCCGCCGCAAACACGGACGTTGAACATGTCCACGGCTCGGTGCTGGATGGCGCCGCGGTCGATGCTGCGATCGCCGGGGTCGATCAGGTCTATCACCTCGCCGGCCTGCCCGGCATGTGGGTCGCCAACAAGCAGGACTTTCACGAGGTCAATTGCCGAGGCACCGAGATCGTGCTCGCGGCCGCCATGAAGCGCGGCGTGTCGCGCTTTCTGCACTGCTCGACGGAATCGATCCTGTTCCCCTATTCCAACCTCAATGGCGTTCCCGCCGAAGAGGCGCTGCAGCCGGCCGACGCGATGCCGGGCGCCTATACGCGGTCGAAGTCGCTCGCCGAGCATCATGCCGCCAAGGCAGCGGCCAACGGCTTTCCGCTGGTGATCGGCACGCCGACCATGCCGATCGGCGCCGCCGACCACAATCTGACGCCGCCGACGGCGATGCTGTGGTACTTCCTCCAGAAGAAGGTGCAGCCGCATCTCAACTTCCTGGTCAACCTCGTCGATGTCCGCGACGTCGCCATGGGCCTGGTGCTGACCATGGAGCGCGGCCGCCTCGGCCAGCGCTACATCCTCGGCGGCGACTGCGTCCCGCTCGGCAACATCCTGCGGATGATGTCGGCGATGAGCGGCCGCCGGCAATATCCGGTCGTCGTCCCCGGCAGGATCGCCGAGCTCTCCGCGATCATGCTCGAATACATCTCCGATCATGTCACGCGCCGGCCGCCCAACGGCACCGCCGAGGGCGTACGCATCGCGCTCGCCGCCAGCGACCTCTCGATCGGCAAGGCACGCACCGAGCTCGGCTATTCGCCGCGTCCGATCGAGCCTGTCTTGCGCGAAACCATCACCCATCTGCTCGCTCGTAACGGCCAGCAGCCCTCCGGCGCCATCAAGCATCACGCGCTCTCCTCGCGCGCGAGCTGACGCCGCCGCCCAACGCAAAGAACCTTCATGTCCTTCGATTTCAGCAAGCTTCTCTCTGTCGCCTGGGGTGGCTGGACCACGACCTGGCCGACGCAATTGCTCGCCCTGATCTGGCTCGCCTGGCTCGCCAGCTGGGTCGGCGCCTCGTTCTGGCAAGGTCGCACGCAAAAGCAGGTGATGACCTTGGAGTCCGGCCGCTATCGCATCCCGATCCTGGTCGGCGGCATCCTGTTCACGCCGTGGACCGCGGAAGTGCTCGGTGAGAAGCCGCTCTGGGTGTTCAGCAATGCCGGCGTCTACATCGTCGCGCTGATCGTGCTTGCCGGCATCTCCTTCACCTGGTGGGGACGGCTGCATCTCGGAAAGTTCTGGTCCAACACCATCACCCACAAGGAAGACCACCGCGTCGTCGACACCGGCCCGTATGGCATCGTGCGCCATCCGATCTACACCGGTCTGATCGCGGGCATGCTTGCCACCGGCATCGCGGTCGGCACGGTGACTGCGATCCTCGGCGCGATCCTGATCTCGCTTGGCATGTGGCAGAAGGGCCGGATGGAAGAGGTGTTCCTCTCCAAGGAGCTCGGCGAAGACGCCTACGGCGCCTATTGCCGCCGCGTGCCGATGATCATTCCGTTCCTGTCGCCGCGGTAGGGGCGTAGCAGCTCGCCTCACTCTCATGTCCCGGACGCGCTGCAGCGTGCAACGCTGCTGCGCAGAGCCGGGACCCGGATAGCGACTTATGCATGCCGGTGAAATGGGCCCCGGCTCTGCAGCGCACCGCGAAGACGCGCTGCGCTGCGCCCGGGGCACGAGCACACCGTTCGACTTGCCAAGGAACCGCCCCTCGCCCGACCGGTTACCCCTCGACCCCTGCTACCAGCCGCAGAGCATCGAGCCATGTCGGATGCCTACGATTATTTTCGCGAGCACGCGATTGCCGCCGTCCGCAAGGCGCGGACGTTGCCGCCTGGGCGGCCGAAGCAGAAGCAGCGCACGGTGGCGCGGGTCTATCACCTGCTGTCCAAGGAGGCCGCACTGACGCCGAACCTCCATCATCTCGACGATTCTCGCGCGGCGCGGCTGGAGCGGCAGATCCGCCGCTGATCAGGGCCAGGCCCGCCGGCGTTCGTCCCATGCAAATTCGATCGGCTGCCATTCCACGGGAATAGACCCCGCGGGTGCGCCGCACAGGTTGACGCGGGCCGCGTCAGCCAGTTGGATGCGCGCGCAAACAGGGGCGCCTCATGACATTTTCCAGCATCTTCGCGCAGTTCGTCGCAGTCCTCGGCGGCATCGCGCTGCAATGGCGGAAGCTGACGGGCACCGAGCCCGCGCCGGCCTGGGGAGAGAAGCCCGCCATTCCCGAAGCGAAGCCGCAGGGTGCGATCCCGACGCTGAAGATGCCGACCGCGCGCGGCTGGAGCGAAGGACAGAAGCCGACGGTCGCGCCCGGGCTCAAGGTCAATGCATTCGCGACCGGTCTCGATCATCCGCGCTGGATCGAGGTGCTGCCGAACGGGGACGTGCTGATCGCGGAGGCGACCCAAATCGCAGGCGCACCGAGATCCGTGTTTCATTATGCGATGCAGGCAACGATGCGGCGCGCCGCCGCGCTCGGCGTTTCCGCCAACCGCATCACGCTGCTGCGCGACAAGGACGGCGACGGCGTTGCGGAGGTTCGCGGCGCCTTCATGGAAAACCTCAGCCAACCCTTCGGCATGGCGCTGGTCGGCGACACTTTCTATGTTGGCAACACCGACGGCGTGATGGCGTTTCCCTACATCGCCAATGCCGACCGCATCACCGCGCCGGGCAAGCGGCTCACCACCTTCAAGCCGGGCGGGCACTGGACGCGCAGCCTGCTCGCAAGTCCCGACGGCAAGAAACTCTATGCCGGTGTCGGCTCGCTCAGCAACATCGCCGAGATGGGCATGGAGGTCGAGCAGGGCCGCGCCGCGGTCTATGAGCTCGATCTTGCCGCCGGCACGCATCGCATTTTCGGCGCAGGCCTGCGCAATCCGGTGGGCCTCGCCTGGGAGCCGAATACGAACGTGCTCTGGACTGTCGTCAACGAGCGCGACGGCCTCGGCGATGAGACACCGCCGGACTATCTCACCTCGGTGCGCGACGGCGGCTTCTATGGCTGGCCCTATTGCTATTGGGGCAAGACGGTGGACGACCGCGTGCCGCAGGATCCGGCGATGGTCGCCAAGGCGATTCAACCGGACTACGCGCTCGGCGGCCACACCGCTTCGCTCGGCCTGTGCTGGATGCCGGCGGGCACGCTGCCGGGCTTCCCCGACGGCATGGTGATCGGCCAGCACGGATCGTGGAATCGCAGCAAGCTCTCCGGCTACAAGCTGGTGTTCGTCCCGTTCGAGAACGGCAAGCCCTCCGGCCCAGCGCGCGACATCCTGTCGGGCTTCCTCGCACCGGACGAGAAGGAGTCCTACGGCCGCCCGGTCGGCGTCGTGATCGGTCCCGACAAGAAGTCGCTGCTGATGGCCGACGACGTCGGCAACGTGATCTGGCGCGTGACGGGCGCGTAGGTCGAGATTTGTTCAGGTCGGATTGGTCGTGCCGCGAGTGCGGTCACCTCTCCCGCTTGCGGGAGAGGTCGGCGCGACGCGCCGGGTGAGGGCTCTCTCCTCTTGGGGAGTGCCTCATTGCGGAAACACCTCCCCCCAGCCCTCCCCCGCAAGCGGGGGAGGGAGCGCACCTACCCTGCCGCAGGAAGCGAGTCCATCCCAATCGCTCACGTCCCCACACACAGCGTGGCGCGCTGCTTGCGCAGGAGCGCGATCACCGAGAGCGCCGTGATCAGCCCGGTCTTGGGATTCTCCGACGGGATATTCTCGATCGACATCGAGAAGCGCGCCGAATCCGCCTCGACCTCGATGCGGTGAACGTTGCGCGTCACGGTCGGATCGGCCCAGATCTGCACCTGGGTGCGATCCGGTCCGACGCCCGCGAGCGACAGCGCCACCGCGACATTGAGATTGGCCGGAAAGCCCTTGGCGGCCTCGCGCGCGGTACCCTCGAACAGTTTCAGCGGCTCGCTCAGCTTGTCGATGTCGATGTTGTTCGCGACGATGAACGGCGCGCCCTTCAGCCCGTCGATCGGTTTGCGCGTCACCATCTTCACGGAATTGATGGTACCGACCGCGGCGGCATTGACGGCATCGAGCCCGATCAGGGCGCCTGTCGGCACGAGGATGCGGCCGCCATTGGCGCGGGCGAGATCGACGAGATCGAAATTATCGAGCAGCCCGCCGACGCTGACGACGATGGCGGCCTTGCCGCGCCTCACCGCGGGCTCAACGATCGCGCGCAACTGGCTGCTCGGCGCACATTCCACCACGATGTCCGCGGCGTCGCCGAGCTGGCCGATCGGCAGGACCTGCGGTGGGCGGCGGAGGCTATCGAGGGACGCCCGATGCTTTGCGGGATCGCGCACCGCCACGGCGGATAGCGCTAGCCCTTCGATGCCCTGATCGAGCGCTGTCGCGATCTTGGTGCCGATCGAGCCCAGGCCCGCGATGGCAACCCGCAAGTCGTTTCGTTCGGTCATCGCTTCCCACCCTCTCGTCACGCCAGCGTCATAGCCTCTCAAGCCTCCCGCGCATAGCTGCGCAGGCGGGCATCGAGCACCTCCAGCATCGCATCGCGGGCCGGATCGCGCGAGCCGCGCAGCCATGCGGCAGCAAGCGGCA
>NZ_JALBHA010000335.1:0-7347 GCF_023006445.1 Bradyrhizobium sp. SHOUNA76 | reverse complement strand
AACCTGCCGCGTGGCGGCGTCGACGACCGTCACCGCCTTGGCGTCGGGGCTCGTCACATAGGCAAAGCGTCCGTCGGCGCTGACGGCCACCCCCGCCGGCTTGCCGCCGATGGCGATGGTTGCCACGCTACGCGAGGTCGCGAGGTCCACGACCATCAGATCGTCGCTGAGCTGGTTGGTGACGAACGCCTCTTCAGCGCACGCGCTGCCGAAAGTACCCCAGCAAAGGCCGGCCGCGAGCGCCGCCAGGAGCAGCGCCCGCAAGTCCAGTGTCCGCACGATCAGCTACCGCTCTCGATCTTCTTCTTCAGCGCCTCGAGGCCGGTCTTGTAAAGCTCGCTCACCGCCTTCACCGCGGCCTCGTCGCTCAGCTCCGGCGGCGGATCGTTGTTGGGAAAGCCGCGGTAGAACGCGCCGGCCCATTCCAGCTTGGACTTGCCGTCGGGCGCCGGCGACACCGTCAAGGTCGAGGAATAATTGGTCACCGGCAGCACCTTCACGTCGACCTTGGTGATCCGGTACGAATAGCTCAGCATGTCCGGCTCGTATTTATAGAGCTCCTCCTCGACCGTCGGGCCGCCCGTCAGGGTCAGCGTCCGCGTCGCGCCGATCTCGTTGCCCTTCTCACCCGTGGTCTTGGTGACGATCGGAAGCCAGCTCATGTCCTGGAAATTGGAGATCGCGGCCCAGACCTTGGCCGGCGGCGCACTGATCTCGATGGATTCCCGCACCTTCTGCCGGGTCGGCCCATGCGCCCAGGCCGGGCCAAAGGTCGCCGTCAAGCCTGCCGCCCCAATTACAGCCAGCGCCGCAGCCACGGCCGTGCGCCGTCCAATCGTCACCCTCATCTCGTTTCCTCATACGTCCAGTTGATCACGCGCGGCTTGGAATGCGCGCTCCGGTCATCCTAGCGTATTTTGGGGCCGAGGGGAGACCGGTTCGTGGCGCCGTTGCGGCGGCACTCGGCCCCAACCCACAACCTGTTGCGCTGCCCGTCGGGCAAAACACCCCATGGGAGGGTCAACGCCATCAGGTCAAAATAATTCTCTTTATCAGAACTTCGGATTATCGTATAGAAAGCCATCCCAACCCGGCCGAGGGGCGCATCGCGATCGTCACGACACGCGGGATGGGACGTGGTGGACGCGAGTTGCGTCGGCGCGAGGGTGGTTGCAGGGCGGGTCACACCGTGAGCAGCTCACCCGCGCGCATACGACCGGCGCACTCAGCGTACGACAAAATCGTGTGGTCCTGGCGCCCGGGGTCTGTGCGCCAAGTGTTGCGGTGATGTGGCGGCCCAACCGGGTCCGCGCATCAGCCATCCGCAAGGCGACGGGGGCAATAGTGCATCGCTCCCCGGGGAGAGCACGACATAAGCCGTCAAACCACTGCGCAGGGAAGGCCGGTTGTTTGGCTTCACCTGTATGCCGCTGTGCAGCTGTTTTAGCACACGCTTCGCACAGTGGACCGCGGGTGCCAGCCGGCACCCGGCCTTCCCTGCGCCCTCGGCGTTTTCGAGGGCGGCAACGGCCGCAAAGCTCGGGCGGAATACGCCGCGAGAACGGGAAACCGCGCGTGCGATTGAGTTTCGAACATGAAGACGAATACCGCTCTCGTGCCCCGGACGTAGCGCGGCGCCCCCGGCGATGCGAAGCATCGTCCGGTGCGGTGCGCTGCTGAGACGGGGCCCATGTCGCAGCGATATGCGCGGCTTCTGGGTCCCGGCTGTGCACCGCACCGCTCGCGCGTTGCGGCTTGTCCGGGACACGAACGTGGCGAGCAGATCAAGCCGCGTCGGCGGGCCTCACACGTCGAGCGATCTCCGCGCCCTTCTCCCGCTCGACGACACCGATGTCGTACTGCCCCTGCAAGTCCAACCAGAATTGAGGATTGTTGCCGAAATATCGACCAAGGCGCACCGCGGTGTCAGCCGAAATACCTCTGCGTCCATTCAGAATATCGGTAATCCGCCCCGAGGGAGCGCCGATGTCGAGTGAAAGCCTGTTGGCGCTCAGCCCTCGCGCAACCAACCGGCAGGATACGCCCGACCGCAAGCCCCGACCGCAAGGCTAGTCCAGCGCCTCCAGCACCAGCTCCATCGTCATCAGCACGGGATTGTCGCCGCGGGCCAGACGCCCCTCCGCCAAACCGCCGGTGTAGTCGACCAGCGCGACGTCGAGCGCAGCTTCGAGCGCGCCGGAGTGCCCGGGCGCGATCAGCCCGGCTATCACCGCAAGCTCTGTCGCAAACGGCTCGGTCACGCCGCCATGGGTGAAGCGCGCGCCGATGGTCGAACCGACGCCGCCATGGATCTTCGCACGCGCCATGCCGTGCGCGCGGCAGAACTCTTCGAGCGAGCCAGCAAAATCCTGGTTCGGGCGCAGCCGGAGCGTATACGCGCGGCTCGTCGTGCGCGCGCCCGTGCTCTCAGCGGCCACCGGGCCGAACAGCTTGAAATTGGTCTCGGAATCGGGCTCGGCGGTGAACAACGCACCGTCGATACCGAAGGCCTCGACCTCGAACGGTTCGGCGACGACAGTCTCGTCCGGCAGCATGTGGCCGCCGCTGTCCTTGCCGTCGGCCTCGGTCCAGAGCCCATGGCAGTGAAAGAACGGCGCGCCGTCGCGCGTGCCGAGCGTCATGCTGCCGAGCCTGGTGCGCGTCACGCCAGGCGGCCGGAACGTGTCGCTGTAGAAGGCGGCGTTCTCGCCGGTCTTCGACAGCGCCGGCATGACATAGGCGAACGGCCCGAGCGCACCGTGCCGGAAGTTAAGCACGCCACCGGCAAAACCTTCGGCCGCAAAGCCGCGCCGGGCGGCTTCCAGCAGCGGCAAACCTGCCTGAAGCGTGAACGAGAAGGCGCGCCCCCTCGCCCCCACCCATTGGATGCGCTCCGCGACGGCCGCGCCCGGCTGCTTGATATTCCGCATCGCCTTCGCTCAGCCAGCTTTCGTCTTGTCGAGATCGAGCAGCCCACGCGCCTCGAGCTCGTCGCGCACCATGCGTTTTGGAATCTTGCCATAGCCGGATTTCGGCAGCGCCTCCCAGAAGAAGAACCGCTTCGGCATCTTGTAGCGCGGCACCTTCGGCGAGAGGAACGCCGCCATCTCGGCCTCGCTCACCGGCTTCGTACCTTCGCGCGCAACGCAGACGGCGACGCCGACCTCGCCCCAGGTCGCATCGGGCACGCCGAGCACGGCGACCTCACCGACCGCGGGATGCGTCAGGATTTTCTCCTCGATCTCGCGCGGATAGATGTTGGAGCCGCCGGAGATGTACATGTCGGACGCGCGGCCGGTAATGTAGACGAATCCCTCCTCGTCCATGTGGCCGAGATCGCCGGTGCGGAACCAGCCGTTGCGGAATGCCTTCGCATTGGCTTCAGGGTTGTCGTAATAGCCCGCGAGCACGGCGGGGCCGATCACGCAGATCTCGCCGCTCTGGTTGGCCGCGAGCTCGCGGCCCTCGTCGTCCTGGATCGAGACCTGCATGCCGGTGCGTTCGAAGCCGCAGGTGCCGATCTTGGCATGCGGCCCGTCGTCGGGATCGTGCAACGCCGCCGGCAGCACGGTGATGTTGCCGGTGACCTCGCCGAGGCCGAAATACTGCACGATGACCTTGCCGAGCTTCTTCAGCGCGGTCTTTTGGTCCTCGCGATACATCGGCGCGCCGGCATAGATCACGTGGCGCAGCGAGCCGTGGTCGTACTTGTCGACGGCGGGGTGCTCGACCATCATCTTCAGGATCGTCGGCACCGTGAAGAGATTGCCGACCCGATGCTTTTCGATCAGGCGGAACGCCTCGTCGATGTCGAACTTCTCGGTCGGCAACAAGACGGTGCAGACGCCGCGCGCGGTCTGCACCAGCTGATGCACGCCGGCGCCGTGCGACAATGGCGCCACCACCAGCGAAGCATCCGCCTCGGTGACGCCGGGGGTGAGATCGGCGAGATGGTTGGTGACGACAAATCCCATCTGGCCGTGGGTCAGCACCGCCGCCTTCGAACGCCCGGTGGTGCCGGAGGTGAAGAAGAACCAGCAGGGATCGTCGTGCTCAACATCGGCATTGGCGATGCTGGCGCTAGCCTGCGAGGCAACGGCGTCGGCAACCGAGCGCTCGCCGAACGCGGCCTTGCCGTCGACGCTCCAGGTGAACTCGAGCGCGCCGCCCTTCACGGCCGCGGCGTGCTCGGGAAAATCGACATGGCACAGGAACGCCTTGGCTCCGGAGGCCTCTGCGAGATAGGTGACCTCATCCGGCATCAGGCGGAAATTGGTGGGCACCCAGACCGCGCCGAGCCGGAATGCCGCGAACATCGAGAAGAACATCTCGTCGCCATTCTTGGAATGGACCAGGATGCGGTCGCCCTTGGTGATGCCGCGCGCGGCGAGCGCAGCCGCCAGCGCCGAGACCTGCGCGTCTATCTCGCGCCAGGTCCAGGATTTGTCTCCCCAGACGAAGCCGGGACGCGTTCCATGCCGCCGGGCATTCTGGGTCAGCATGTAAGCGAGATTCATGACGCGGCGGGACATGCGCAGGGGCTGCATGGGGCTTCCTCTTCGAAGGCGGACGGCACGCTGGCCATCCGCTCATTGCAGCCCATTTATCGCCATCCCCCGCGCCCCTGCAAGGCCGCCGGATGCACGGCTCCCCTACGGTTGCTTGAATGCAAACGGCGTCGCCGTGATGGTCTTCTGCTTGACACAGGCCTGCGGACCAAAGCCGCCGCAGAAGCTGCCGTGCAGATCGAAGCGAACGGTTCGCGCAGCACGGCGCTTCGTCGGCGGGGGCATGATCTTGTAGCGGAGGACATAGCCGTCAAACACCTCGCGTAAATTGCCATCCGGCAACGTCGCCAGGATCTTGATGACGCAGCCGCCGGTTCCGCAATAGGTGGTCTCGCGATCCCCGCATTTGGTCTCGCCGAAATCGACGATGTAGTCGTCGCGGCCATCACCGGTGAGGTCGATCCTGCGCACCGTATCAGGCGCGAAGCTCACCTCGCCGCCGTCCTGACTGGTGCATTCTTCATTGGCGTAGCGCAGCGCCTTCTGCACGCCAGGCGGATAGTCGGCTGGATTGAACGTCCTTGCATCCTCGGCGCGCACGGCAGAGGTGAAGAGAGCGAGCATGAGGATCAGATAACGCATGCGGGTTGGTCGCCGGCGCGGCCGCAATCGTTCAGGGAATTTTAAACATGATCGGCGCACCCTCGCTCAGTTCTCGCGTACAGAGTGCCGCATCATGGTCAAAGCGCCTGCCTTCCTCCTGTTGTCGCTGGCGCTCGCCGGATGTGCCGTGGCGCCGCAGGCGCACCTGGCGTCCGATCCCGCCTTCAAGCCTGCCCGTTATGCCTGGGATGGCGCCGGCGAGGATCCCAATCGGCCGCATGCGGCCTCACAACCAACACGGACGGCGACCCGATCCGAGCGAAGCAGCTCGCAAGCCGGGCTTCAGCCCCCTTCGAAGGAGTGGTGGCAAGCGCAGGACGGCAGCGAGGCTGAGCAGGATGCCAGGGTCAACCGCTCCCTGGTCATCTGCAAGGGATGCCTGCGCCCGCAGCAGCAGCCCGAAGATTCCAGGCTCGCCAAAGCGACCGATTGAACCGAACGACCTCGACATCGGAAACCGGCCGGCCCGACCGTGCGTTATGACTTGGTGCGCGAGGCTGGCAGCTGGAAGGTCGACAACATGACCAACGTCATCAACAACAAGGACCATTGCCGCTACGAGCTCTCGGTGGAAGGCCATCTTGCGACCGAGCACTACAAGCTCGACGGCGATGTGATCACGTTCGAGCACACCGACGTGCCGAAGGAGCTCGGCGGCAAGGGCGTCGGCTCGAAACTGGTGCAAGGCGCGCTCGACCAGGTCCGCGCGTCCGGATTGAAGCTGATCCCGCAATGCCCGTTCGTGAAAGCGTGGATCGAAAAGCATCCGGACTATGCGGACCTCGTGACGAGGTGAGAGCACAGGCCCGCCGCCCATAGCCAGCGGGCCTGCCGATCTCTACGGCCTGTTATCCATGCCGGAGCATGTCCTGATCATTCAGATCCCAGTCCTGCCACAGCTGGAGTATGCCCAGCAGCACCACCGCCCCGCCGAGGCTCGTGTGATAGATGCGGAGAAAACCTTCACCGGAATAGCCGAGGGCGTAAGGCGAGGCGATGAGCCACAGCCCGACGAGGATCGTCGTCACCTCTTGCCAGCGCTGCAAGGCGACGTATTCGAGCTGGCTAATGCCAAACACGACCAGGCCGATTGTGACCGCATTCAGGACCGCCGTCTGGTTTCCGGTGATCGCCGCCTGATCCTGGATGGGAAACCACGGCGAAGCCACGATGAGCGCGCCGAGCAGCATCCCGCACCAGTCTTCCCATGTTCGATGAGTATTCAAGAAACCAAAGTCCGACATCGTACCCTCCTGTGACAGAGGCACACGTCGGCGGCTGGCGGTCACGACACTCCGAATGTCTTGCGACCCTGCCGGCCGCATTCGGACGTATGTCCTTGAGAAAACGTGGGAGCCGCCGTGGAACTTGCAAGAGCGACGCCGGCAAATATTGGAGCAGGCGTCGTGTTCACGAAAGGAAGGCTTCTCATACTGCGCTGCAGCTACAGGCACGCGCGTTTGCAGATGTCTGCCGTGCGGCAAGCTCCCTTGGCTGCGCCTTGCCAAGGACGGGGACGGGCTCCTAGATCAACGCGTAAGACGCACGACGGAAGGATCTTGCATGGCCGCCTCATCTGTACGGGACAACAAGGACAGAAGCCGCTTCGAACTCGATGTCGGCAGCGATATCGCCTTCGCTAATTACCGGCTGACGCCGACGGCGGTCATCATCACCCACACCGAAACGCCCCGTGCGCTCCGCGGTCGCGGCATCGCATCCGAACTGGTCAAGGGCGCGCTGGACTTGATCCGGCGCGACGGCAGGAAGGTGATTGCCGGCTGCGGCTTCGTCGTCGACTATCTCGACAGGCATCCGGAGGATGCGGATCTGGTCGCCTGAACGCAAAAGGGCCCGCGAGATCGCGGGCCCTTGCGGCACGACCGGCGGTCGGTCAGTGCTTGATCTCCGGCGGCAGCTTGCCGCCATTAGCAGCGAGCTTGGACATCACCTGCTTGTGCAGCCAGACGTTCATGCTCGCGGAATCGTTCATGTCGCCGGTGTAGCCCAGCTCCTTGGCGAGATCCTTGCGGGCTGCAAGGCTGGAATCGATGTCGAGCGCCTTCATGAGGTCGACGATCGAGGTACGCCATTCCAGCTTCTCGCCCTTGTGCGCGGCCACCGCCTTGTCGACGACCGCGGCGACGTCGACCGCGGCCATGGGCGCGCCGGCCGG
>NZ_JALBHA010000334.1:0-7356 GCF_023006445.1 Bradyrhizobium sp. SHOUNA76 | reverse complement strand
AGCCGAACGAGCGCGGTCGCTGCGAGGGTTCTGAACGGCTCCACCGTCAACGTCACGACTCTGGCGGTTGGAGCAAGCGGCGCCGGCACCTTGACCACGACGTCCACCGCTCTCGGTGGCGGCATCGTCGCCGGTGTCGGTGCTGATGCCGAGGCCCACGAGAATTCAGGCGTGGTTGCGGAGATTGGCTCCGGCGCCTCGATCACCACGTCGGCGACCGGCGTCGGCACGCTGGTGTCGGCGTCGATCACGCCCAATCTGTCGAGCGAGGCGATCGGCGTTTCGGTCGGCGGCGGTGCCGTCGGCGTCGCCATCGCCAAGTCCACGGTCGGCGCCACGGTGACGGCCGATGTCGGCGACAATGTCAGCTTCTCGGGCGGTGCGCTCGGGGTGACCGCCATGGCGCTGGTTCCGATTGTCGGTACACAGAACAACTCCGACGGAACGACCACGACAATCTATGGCACCACGACTTACGCCAAGGCGCTCGCCGGTGGCGGCGGCTCGCTGATCGGCGCGCAGGGCAGCCTGGCCGTGGCGTCCGAGAACGCCACGGTGAACGCCTATGGCGGGGTTGGGATCCGGCTTCCCAATGCCAATGTGACCATCGCGGCCGAGAACGACAGCGCCCAATATGCCGACGGAACGGGCCTTTCGAGCGGGTTCCTGGCGCTCGGTGCCACCGTCGCGCAGACTTCGTCCAGCGCGCACACCTACGCCTATCTGGGTGCGCCGGCGGACATGGATACCCTGAACCATGGCAGCTACACCGGCATCCTCCGGATCACGGCGACCGGCTCTGATACCAATGTTTCCGACGCGACGGTCGGCGCGGGCGGCACCTATGCCGGCGTCGCGGCGGTCGCCACGACCAGCTCGACCGCCGTGACCAATGCGCGGTTCGACGGCGGCACGGCGGATGACACGCTTTATTTCGGCGGTCTCCGCATCAATGCCATCCACACCACGAATTATGGCGCGAACGGCGACGCCTACCAGGCCTCCACGGCCGGCGTCTCCGCGGGCAAGGCGCAGAACGATGTCGATTCGACCACCACTGCCGAGATCGGAACGCACCTGATCATCAATTCGGCGGGTGGCAATATGGTCGTCATCGCCAACGACATCGTCAACCAGGGCGGCGGTGGCGCGCGTTCGGGCTCCGGCGGCACGTTTGCGGGCGCGGCCGCGCTCAGCACCTCGACCGTTACGCAGACCGTCAACACCAATATCGGCGCCGGCACGGTGCTGAGCCTCAACGGAGATCCGCAGACGTCTCCGGCGTATATCAATATCGAGGCCTACAACACGCTGAATACCAACGACACGGCGAGCCTCGCCACGGCCAGCTTTTTCGCCGGTGGCGGCGCCGAATCCAACATGACGGCGAATGCCACGCTCGCGGTCAACATCAATGCCCGCGAGCTGTTCAGCGCCGGCAAGATCTATATCGGCACGGCTGCGAAGATGGCGGTGGCGAACAACGCCAACGCCAGCCTCTATGGCGCGATCGCGGGTGTCGGCGCCAGCACCAACAGCTGGGTTCACGCCACTCAGTCGGTCAATGTCGGCGACGGCGCGAAGATCGGGGCCTGGCGCGATATCACCATGTATGCGGGCCTCGCCGGTGACGGTAGCGCCTTCAGCAGCGTGCAGGCGACGGCGACGACGGTCGTCTACAACAACACCGCCATTCCGATCTCCACGCTCTATCGCGGCACCGCCAATGCCGACGACACCACGAGCCTGACGCTGGCCCCCACCTCGAGCGTCCTCGGTGCGCGGGACATCTATCTGGGCGCAACGCAGGGGCAGGTCACGGCGGCCGGCAACGGCAGCAACTACAATCCGTATCTGGACATCTTCAGCGCCAAGAACAGCGATAACCACAGCCACACCAGCGGAACCGGCGACGTCGCGCTCAATGGCCTGGTGGTGGCGGGAATCAACAACGATTTGACGATCACGATCGAGCTCGGCGCATCCGCGCCGACGTTGAGCACCACCAGTCCGTACTCGTCGCTGACGAACGGCTCGTCATCGGTCCTCGAATACGTGTCCGACGTCAATCACTTCAGCCCGGTGATGAGCTGGAACCACCAGACGGTCAAGTACACGATCGTCGGCAATTTCAATCCCTACCAGCTCGTGGTCAACCAACTGGCGACGCTGACCGGCCTGACCGAGGCGCAGGTGCGCTCCCAGCTCGCGGCGGCTACGCCGACGGCACCCGCCAGCATGTCGCCGTCCGGCACCGATCCGACCGGCGACATCCAGCGCCAGATCGACACGCTGATCAAGCAGGCGCCTTTCACCTCCGACGCGCCAGGCAACGCCTTCGCGTTCGGCGACATCCTGGTCTCCGCCGGCAACGTCTCGATCCTGGCCCAGAAGCTGACCGGCAACAGCGGCACGAACCCGGCCGCGCCCGCGGTCATCGCGCGCAGCTCGCCCCTGATCAAGATCGAGAACAAGGGCCTCGACTTCATGAGCCTGGGCAACCTCACGGTGACCGACGTGACCGGGGGCAACATCACGTACCGCCAGATCGACCATGTCGACCCGGATTCGCACTCCAATGTGACCTTCACCGCGATGCCGAGCGCGACGCCGGTCATCGACGTCTCGGCCACCTACAACCGCCTGGATCCCGACAGCGGCCAAGGCATCGACCAGAACGGCAATCTGCTGACCCGCACGCCCGACATCTATTTCAACGGCGCCGTCAACAACCCAAATGGCCTGCTCAAGGTCGTCAACAATCTCGGCAGCGTCGTCGCATCGCAGTCGCTCAGCGCCGCGACCGTCCAGATCGTGGTGCCCAAGGGCACGTTCACCTTCCTTGGCGGCATCGGGAGCTTCTACGACAGCGGCAGCGCGGTCACCTCGCAATGGGCCAGCACCGAAAACAGGCCGGAAGACACGCTGACCGCGGTGATGACGGCAGCAACCTATCTCGGCGCCTACGGCGACTACTATACCGCTCCGCATATCGCTTCGGGAACCGATCATCCCTATTTCTATTACTGCTGCACCGACGGCAGCCACGGCGTGTATCAACCCGTCGGCAACGCCGACGCCAGCACGATCTTCACCGCGCGCATGCTGATGACGTATTACGACGGCACCTCGCTCTATTCATCGATCTTCCTGCCGATGGGCCGGGGCACGCCTGGGAACACCAGCACTCCCGATGCCGGCAGCGTGCCTGATGTCAATACCCTCAAGATCATCGAGGGGCAGTCGTTGACCTCGAACAATGTCGTGCTCGCACAATGGCAGAAAACGACTTATGACGGCCGGAACGTTTACACCGATAGCGGTCCGTACAAGACGCCGTTCAATTGTGCGTCCGACTGCGACAGTACGGGCTTCTTCCAGGTCATCAACATCCAGCCGGATGCGATCACGCCGAAGACCGCGGACGCGCCGGCCACCGCGACGGCCACCCGGACCATCAGCGGCCAGGCGGTCATCATCTCGGCGTCGGTGATCAACATCAACGGCATCATCCAGGCCGGATCGAGCAGCAATTACTCGGTCAACATTGGCGCCGACGCCGCGCAGCAGGTCACGAATCTCAAGAACAACAGCGCCGCCTTCGCCCAGGCCCAGGCCAACGCGCGGAACGGCAGCTATGTCGACATCGCGGGGGCTAACCTGACGACCTCAGGCACCGGCGACGTCAAGATCGGGGTCAGGTACAACGCTCTGACCGACCAGTTCGTCCTGAACGGCGTAGCGCAGGGCGCCGGCGGCTACGTCTATCTGAACGGCAAGATCATCTCGACCTCGACCGACAACACCCAGACCCAGGGCAACATCGAGATCAAGGGCGGCGCCGGCACGGTCACGGTCAACAACACGAGTGGGCTCGCGCTCGTCACCAACACCATCAATACAAGCGCCACCGCCCAGAGCGTGGTCGAGATCGTCGACCAGCTCCAGGGGAAGACGACGTGGTATGTCTACGATCCCAAGGCGGCGAGCAACCAGCAGGTGACGAAATACCAGACCAACAGCGTCACTGCGGCCGCGATCGACCCGTCGATGCTCACGGCCAGGACCGGTACCGCAGGCATCCAGTACGCGACGCAGGCGAACATGCTCTATCAATGGGTCGACACCGCGACGCTGGATCGCCTGAGCACTAGCACGCAGTTCGACTACGGCTGGCATTTCACGCCCAATCAGGTCACCGGCGCAAACTGGACCACCACGACCAGCTTGGTTTCGGGCACGCAGAGCACCAACTACCAGAAGGTCACCACCGCCACCGGCAGCTATCACTGGGCGGGGGGCGTGAATCCGGACGGGAGCCCCGTTGGACTCAACACGCACTCCAACGCGTGCTGCGGTGCGGACGCCCAGTACAACTGGTACCAGGCGATCTATGATCATTTGACGCTCACCCTGACCAACACCGTCAAGGCGTCGAACCCGATCAACATCAAGTTCACCGGCGGCAGCAGCAGCGACGTCGTGGTCAATTCGACCTCCGGCATCGTCATCAACGGGTCGATCAACAATCTTCAGGGCGCGACGACGCTCGCCGCCACCGGCGCCAACTCGTCCATCACGGTCGGCGCCAACGCCAACAACCCGGTGATCTCGGGGACAAGCGTGACGCTTCGGGGTGACGGCGGCATCGGCACGCTCGGCGCCACCAAGGCTCCGGTCCAAGTGCAGCTCTATGGCGGCAGCCTGACCGCCAGCTCGATCGACCGCGACATCGCGATCTCCGCGATCGGCGCGCTGTCGATCAACCAGGTCAAGGTGAATTCGGCAGGCGCGACGCCGCAGGGCAACGTCTTCCTCTCGGCGACCGGCGACATCAACTCGGCGTCCGCCTACAACGTCGCGACACCCGTCGTGATCGGCAAGAACATCGAGATCAACTCCACCTCCGGTGCGATCGGCGCGACGAGCGCCGTCGTCAACGGCGCGAGCACCCTGACCAACATCAATCCGCTGGTGATCCAGGCGACGGGAACGGTCCAGGCGGGCGGCAGCGTCGATGGCGGCGTGCTCGACAGCGCCTCGGCCACCGGCACCTACATCATCCAGTCCAAGGGCGATCTGCGCCTCGGCACGATCCAGTCGACCGGCGGGCCGGTGTTCCTCGAGGCAGCCGGCTCAGACGGCAACCAGGCCAGCATCCTGAACGGCCGGGCGGCGGTCGGTCTCACCCAGGCGCAGAGCCAGCATCTGCAGAGCGTCTGGGCCAGCCTCGATCTGCTCAGCGGCAACGCCGCCACCAACGCCGTCAACAGCTACCAGTCGATGGTGACGTCGGCCTACAACGACTATTTCCAGCTCAAGAACATCGCCTTCCCGAACGGCAGCACCTACGCCCCGACCTCGGTGGGGCTGACGGTGCTGCGAGCGCAGGTGGCGGCCAAGCTCGGCATCGATCCCGCCAACGTCACGACGACGCAGATGAAGACCGAGGCCACGACGCGGTTCCTGAGGGACCAGTTCCTCCTCGGCAAGATCAGCACCGCCGAACTCAAGAGCTCGCTGACCACATTGCTCGGAACCGCACCCGCCGATCCGCTCGCGTCGCTGTTCGGCAGCTCACTCTCGACGACCCTGTTCACCAAGCTGTTCGAGGGCGTGGCAACTGATCAGCAGTTCCTGCCGACCAACGCCGCGCTCCAGGCCGCCCTGCAACCGGGCCATTTCAGCTCGACCTACACCTATACGCTCGCATCGACCGAGCGGGTCTACGGCATCATCACCGCGGGCGCGCAGTGGACGCAGAGCCAGCTGGCCTACACGGTGTCGTCGTCGTCGATCGGCGCGGCGCCGCCGCCGATTGACGAGAACGTCATCGCCAATGTCAGCGCCAACCAGATCATGCTCTATGCGCCGCGCGGCTCGGTCGGCAATTCGGCGGCGCCCCAGACCTTCACCTTCACCAGCGTCGATGCCTCCTCGCTGACGACGGAGCAGAGGGCATTGCTGTCCTCGGCCGGTCCCGGCCAGCTCACCGTCGGCGCGGTGACGGACCCGACGACCCATGTCACGACCTATACGGTCAGCCTGTCGCAGCAGAACCTCGTCGTCGTCGACAACCCGATCGCGATCTCGGCCAAGGCGCTGACCAATATCTATCTCGGCAGCAAGAACAGCCTCGCGCTCGGCGGCGTCACCGCGAATTACGGTCCGATCACGGCCGCGCAGGCCAACGGCATCGAGGTGACGGGCCGCGGCGACGTCAAGCTCGACGCCGTCAACAGCATCTCCGCCAATGTGGGTGGCGCGGTGATTTCGGGTGACATCGCCAACCTGACCCTGATCGCCGAGCGCGGCAATGTCGGTGCCCCCGGCGCCGCCGGCAGCAATCCCGCGAACAATACCAACGCGCTTCAGATCGCCTTTGCCGACCCGGGCCACGACCAGCTCGACCAGGTCTCGTCGGCGCAGGGCATCTATGTGAAGCAGACCACCGGCGATCTCATCCTCGGCAACATCTCCGCCGGCAATGCGATCCAACTGGCCGCGGCCGGCAGCATCTACGCCGAGGCCGATTTCACGGACCGCAGCGCGATCCACATCCTCGGCACCGACCTCGACCTGCGCGCCGGCGGCAGCATCGGCTTCAACGGCTCGTCCTTCCAGCCGTTGCAGGTGAACATCTCCGGCGCGGTGAGCGGCACGGCGGTTGGCGACGTCAGCATCCTTGCCGTCACCGGCGATCTCGCGGTCGGCAGGAGCGGCGCCTATGGGTCGCTGACGGCTGGTGGCGCCTTGACGCTGAACGTGGCGCGCGGCGCGCTCACCATCAACACCAGCATCAGCAGCGACGGCCTGATGCAGCTGCTCGCCAATCGCGGCATGACCTTTGCGGCCGGCACCAGCGCGGCGCCGGTGGTTGCGACCAGCAACTCGGGCGCCGTGACGCTGGTGGCCGCGACGCTGTCGATGGGCGCCTATTCCGCCATCAACGCACCCGGCCTGATCTCGGTGACCACGACCGGCGATGCAACGATCGGCCAGCTGAATTCGTCGTTGTCCTACGCTGCCGCCTCGAACACCCCGTCGATCATCGTCACCGCCGGCGGCGTTGCATCGCTCGGAGCGATCATCGACAATGGCGACGGCCAGACCAGGTTCCTCGTGTCCGGCGCCGGCGCCGAAGTGTCGCTGAGCGCATCGAACGGCATCGGCAACGCGACGGGCCGGTTCACCACCAACGCCACGCGGCTGTCGGCCAGCGCGAGCGCCGGCGACATCTACCTGAAGGCGCTGACCGACACCGAGGTCAGCCTGCTGTCCGCGGTGAAAGGCAGCGTGGATATCGTCGGCACGGGCGGGCTGACGCTCGACCAGGTGGCGGCGGGCACCGCGACC
>NZ_JALBHA010000333.1:0-7389 GCF_023006445.1 Bradyrhizobium sp. SHOUNA76 | reverse complement strand
AGGCCGGCGCCCGAGACGATGAAGGAGGCGCAGGTAGAGACATTGACCGAGCCGGAGACGTCGCCGCCGGTGCCGACGATGTCGACGGCGTCAGGCGGCGCCGTCACGGTCAGCATCTTGGAACGCATCGCCGTAACCGCGCCGGTGATCTCGTCCACGGTCTCACCGCGCACCCGCAGCGCCATCAACAGGCCACCCATCTGCGAGGGCGTGGCCTCGCCGGACATCATGGCGTCGAAGGCGGAAGCGGCCTCGTCACGCGACAGGCTGGCGCCGGTCGCCACTTTTCCAATGATCGATTTCAGGTCGTCCATCGCGTGCTTTCAACTCACTGGTTCGCGCCGGTCACCTGCGCGAAGGCGGCCTGATTAATGGTGGTCCCGATGTCGGTTTCAAGCCTGTTGACATAGGAAGCGACCTGCTCCTCGGTCTGGGCGCGGTCGAGGCTCTCCTTCAGCTTCTTGAACGCGTCGGAGGCGGCGTCGACTGTGGGATCGACGATGTCGGTGACGCGGAAGACGACCACTTCGCCGCCGCCGCTGACAGCCGTCTGTCCGACGCCGTCCTTGGCGGTGCGGAAGGCGGCCGACACCACGGCCGCGGGCACGCCAGCGGGAGAATCGTCGCGCTTGAAGCCGGTCGCGGTCTCGACCTTGGCGCCGATCGATGCCGCTTCATCAGCGAGCTTGCCGCCCGCTTCGAGCTTCTGCACCATCTCGGTCGCCTTGGCCTTGAGCTTGGCCGCGATCTGGTCCTGGCGCCAGCGCGCCTCGACCTGGTCGCGGACCTCGTCGAGATTGCGGTCGCGCGAGGGCGTGATGGCGAGCACGTCGTACCAGACATAGCCGCCCTTGAACGAGATCGAGTCGTTGTCGACGCCGACATCGGTGTTGAAGGCCTGCGACACCACGTCGAGGCCTTGCGGAATGTTGGCGAGCGGCTGGCCGTTCGGGGCGCGTCCGGAGCGGTCGACGGCGTCGATGGTCACGGCGGTGAGGCCGAGCTTCTGCGCCGCGTCGATCACGCTGGAGCCGCCGCCACGCTCGTCTTCCATCTTGTCGCGGAGATCGGCGACCTTGACGCGCGCGCGCTCGGTGGCGATCTCGCGCTTGATGTCGCCGGCAAGGCTGGCGTAGTCCGCCTCTTTGCCCGGCTCGATCTTGTCGACCTTGACGATCGCGACGCCAAGCCCGCCCTGGATCGGTTGGCTGATCTCGCCGACGGGAAGCGCGAAGGCGGCATCGCCGACTGCGGCAGCGAGCGAAGACTTGGTCACGAGCCCGAGGTCGACGTCGGAGGCGCTTAGCCCGCGCTCCTTGCCGAGGTCCTCGAACGACATTCCGCCGACGAGGCGCTCGCGTGCGGCCTGCGCGTCGGCGACGTTCGGAAACACGATCTGCTGGATTTGGCGCTTCTCCGGCGTGCCGAGCCGGTCCTTGCGCTGCTCGAACATTTTCTTGGCGTCCTCGTCCGACACCTCGGTCCACTTGCCGATCTCCTCCGGCGAGACCGCGACGAAGGCGATCTTGCGATATTCGGGCGCGCGGAACTGGACCTTGTGATCCTCGAAATAGGCGGCGAGCGTCTCGGGTGAGGGCGCGTCGATCTGGCCTGCCTGGGCGGCGTCGAGCTTGACGAACTCGATGGCGCGCTGCTCGTTCTGAAAGCGCGTCAGCACGTCGAGCATGGTCTTCGGCGGCTCGAGGCCGGCACCGATCGTGCCGGTGATCTGCCGGCGCAGCGACACCTTGCGCTGTTCGGCAACGTAACGCTGCTCGGTATAGCCGAAATTGCGGATCACGGCCTGGAAGCGGTTCGCATCGAAATTGCCGCCGACGCCCTTGAAGTTGGGATCGTTCATGATGAGCTGGCGGATCTGCTCGTCCGACTGACCGAGCCCGAGCCGGCGCGCCTCCTCGTCGAGGGCGGCCTCCGCGATCGTCTGCTGCAGCACCTGGCGGTCGAGGCCGAAGGCACGCGCCTGATCGGGCGTCAGCGGACGGCCGAACTGGCGGCTGATCTGTTGCAGGCGGTCCGTGTAGATCTGGCGGAACTCGTTCAGCGAAATCTCGGTGCTGCCGATCTTGGCCACCGTGGACTGTCCGAATCCTTTGAAGATGTCGGCGATGCCCCAAATGCCGAAACTGACGATCAACACGCCCATCACCACGGCCATAATGGTCTTGCCGAGCCAGTTTGATGAGGCCTTGCGCATTCCTCGAAGCATTTGGTCCAACTTGTTTGAGCAGGAAGGGGAACGGGAGCGCGTCTTAATGCAGATTCAGCAAAAGCGCCTCACCAAATTGATCAATCATCATAAAGTGGTGGCTTTCCCCCCGCAACCTCGGCCCATGCGGCCTCGCGAAGCCGTTAAAGAGCTTTGGTCTCTGGAACTGCGGCAGGTCCTCTGCTAGCGCATGCACAACCCTCATCTTGCTGGAAGTTAATATGACCGATGCCATCCGACCGCTGATCGCCGGCAACTGGAAAATGAACGGCCTGAAGGGCTCGATTGCCGAATTCGACGCCATGCTCAATGGCGCGGCAGAGGTGGCCGCCAAGGCTGACCTGTTGGTCTGCCCGCCCGTGACCCTGGTAGCGGCCTTCGCCGGGAAGGCGGCGGGCAAGAAGGTCGCAGTAGGAGCCCAGGACTGCCATCCCAAGGCCTCCGGCGCGCACACCGGCGATATTGCCGCCGAAATGCTCGTGGATGCGGGCGCAACCGCAATCATCGTCGGCCATTCCGAGCGGCGTGCCGATCACGGCGAGGGCGATGCCCTGATCCGCCAGAAGGTCGAAGCCGCCTGGCGCGCCGGGGCGACGGCGATCGTCTGCGTCGGTGAGACGCAAGCCCAGCGCGACGCCGGTCAGACCCTGGACATTCTGCGCGGGCAGCTCGCCGGCTCGCTGCCTGATGGCTCGACCGCTGCGAATCTCATCGTGGCCTATGAGCCGGTCTGGGCGATTGGCACCGGCCTGACCCCAACAGCCCAGGATGTTGAGCAAATTCATGGATTTATCCGGGAGCTCCTGACCTCGCGGTTCAAGGCCGACGGTGCCAGAATGCGCATTCTGTATGGCGGTTCGGTCAAGCCCTCGAATGCGGCCGAGCTGATGGCGGTCAAGAACGTCAATGGCGCTCTGGTCGGCGGTGCCAGCCTGAAAGCGGCCGATTTCCTTGCGATCGCGAAGGGCTGCCCCTAGCTAACCCCAAAGCACGGATCCGGACCTGATCGGGGGTGGCAATACCCCCTCCGATCGTGTAACACCGCGCAACTTCAGGAAAACCCGCGAAGCGCGATCGGCCGCCGTCAGGCGCCGCCCGCTTGTGACGGAAGGGCACTATGCAGACTGTTGTCATCGTCATCCACCTCATGATCGTCGCCGTCATGATCGGCGCCGTCCTGCTCCAGAAGTCGGAAGGCGGCGGCCTCGGCATGGGCGGGGGCGCGGGCTTCATGTCGAGCCGCGGCACCGCGAACCTTTTGACGCGGACCACCGGAATTTTGGCTGCAGGCTTCTTCCTCACCAGCATGTTCCTGTCATGGCACGCGGGCTACAGCCGTGCGCCGTCATCGATCATTGGCACGCCGGCCTCGCAGACCCAGCCGGGCGGCGGATCGCCGATCGCGCCGCCGACCTCGGGCGGCATCCTGGATTCGCTGAAGAAGGCCGACGAGCAGCAGCAGGCCCCGGCCCCGAGCGGCCCGCAGGTGCCGCGCTCGCAATAAAGCAGGGGGGCCATGCAGGGCGGCTGCTACCGTCCTGCATCAAAAATCTCCATCAAGGCACTGTCACCACTCTTAGTTTTGGCTCACCCACAGGCCCGCAGAATCTTTGGGGCGGAATACGAATCGCTTTGGCGAATCGAATTCGAGGGATTAGAGGTTAAGTCCCATGGCGCGGTACATATTCATCACCGGCGGCGTGGTTTCTTCGCTCGGCAAGGGTCTGGCTTCAGCGGCACTCGGTGCGCTGTTGCAGGCCCGGGGCTACAAGGTCCGCCTCCGCAAGCTCGACCCCTATCTCAACCTCGATCCCGGAACGATGTCGCCGTATCAGCACGGCGAAGTGTTCGTGACCGATGACGGCGCGGAGACCGATCTCGATCTCGGTCACTACGAGCGCTTCACGGGCCGGCCTGCGACCAAGCAGGACAACATCACCACGGGGCGCATCTACCAGGACATCATCTCCAAGGAGCGCCGCGGCGATTATCTCGGCGCGACCATCCAGGTGGTTCCGCACGTCACCAACGCCATCAAGGAATTCGTCCTCTCCGGCAATGACGATTACGATTTCGTGCTGGTCGAGATCGGCGGCACCGTCGGCGACATCGAGGGCCTGCCGTTCTTCGAGGCGATCCGCCAGCTCAAGAACGAGCTGCCGCGCGATCACGCCATCTACATTCACCTCACGCTGCTGCCTTACATTCCGAGCGCCGGTGAATTGAAGACCAAGCCGACGCAGCATTCGGTGAAAGAGCTGCGCTCGATCGGCATCCAGCCGGACATCCTGCTCTGCCGCACCGACCGCGAGATTCCGAAGGAAGAGCGGCGCAAGCTGGGGCTGTTCTGTAACGTGCGTGAAAGCGCCGTGATCGAGGCGCGCGACGCCGACAGCATCTATGCCGTGCCCGAGGCCTATCACGCGGCGGGCCTCGACGATGAAGTGCTTGCCGCCTTCGGCATCGGATCGCGAATCCCGCCGGTGCTCAAGAGCTGGCAGCAGATCAACGAGCGCATCCGCAATCCCGAGGGCGACGTCACCATCGCGATCGTCGGCAAATATACCGGCATGAAGGATGCGTATAAGTCGCTGATCGAGGCGCTCTCGCATGGCGGCATCGCCAACAAGGTGAAGGTCAATCTCGACTGGATCGAGAGCGAGATCTTCGAGAAGGAAGATCCGGCGCCGTTCCTCGAGCACGTCAACGGCATTTTGGTGCCGGGCGGATTCGGCCAGCGCGGCGCCGAAGGCAAGATCCGTGCGGCGCAGTTCGCGCGTGAGCGCGACGTGCCGTATTTCGGCATCTGCTTCGGCATGCAGATGGCGGTGATCGAGGCGGCGCGGAATCTCGTCGGCATCGAGGACGCCAACTCCACCGAGTTCGGTCCCACCAAGGAGCCTCTGGTCGGCCTGATGACGGAATGGCTGCGCGGCAACGAGCTCGAGAAGCGCTCGCAGGCCGGCGATCTCGGCGGCACGATGCGGCTTGGCGCTTATCCCGCGGCATTGAACCGCGGCAGCCGCGTCTCGCAGGTCTATGGCGGCGCCACCGAGATCTCCGAGCGCCACCGCCACCGCTATGAGGTCAACACCGCCTACAAAGACCGCCTAGAGCAGCACGGCCTGAAATTCTCAGGCCTGTCGCCCGACGGCGTGCTGCCTGAGATCGTCGAGTACGAGGATCATCCCTGGTTCATCGGCGTCCAGTTCCACCCCGAACTGAAGTCGCGGCCTTTTGAGCCGCATCCGTTGTTCGCATCGTTCATTCAGGCGGCGATGGTGCAGAGCCGGCTGGTGTAGTGCTTTCTCCGCCTTTGACGATCGCTCGGTTTGTTGCGACAACTCCTTGCCGCAAGAACAACAATGCAGGGAGTGAACTCCGATGATCTACGAAATGCGCGTCTATCGCTGTGTGCCCGGCCGGCTGCCGGCGCTCTTGAAGCGGTTCGAGACCGCCACGCTGAAGATCTGGGAGAAGCACGGCATCAAGCAGGCCGGGTTCTTCACGACCTTGATCGGTGAATCCAACCAGGAGCTGACCTATTTCCTGGCGTGGGACTCGCTCGCCGAGCGCGAGAAGAAGTGGGGCGCGTTCATGACCGATCCGGACTGGATGAAGGCGCGCGCCGAGAGCGAGGCCGACGGCCAGATCGTCGGTAACATCGTCAGCCAGATCCTGACGCCGACTGCCTTCTCGGCGGTCAAGTAGCGATCCTTGCCGCAGCGGGGAACTCTGGGCGCAACCCTGATATTCGAACGGCCCGGGCCGAATGGGGTTGATCCGACCCCCATGGCGGCTATGGTCGCGCCGAAACGAGGGATTGGCCTTGAGCTCTTCGCATTCAGCGGCGTCGGTCGTCACCATTGGCACGGTCAAATTCGGCAATGATCTGCCGATCGCGATCATTGCCGGGCCGTGCCAGCTCGAAAGCCGCCAGCATGCGCTGGAGGTGGCCACAGCGCTGAAGGAGATCGCCGCGCGGCTGAACATCGGCCTCGTCTACAAGACCTCCTTCGACAAGGCCAACCGCACCAGCGCGTCGGCGGCGCGCGGGCTGGGCCTCGCGCAGTCGCTGCCGATTTTCGCCGAAATCCGCTCCTCGCTCGGTCTGCCGGTCCTGACCGACGTGCACGATGCCACGCAGTGCGCCGAGGTGGCGCAGGCGGTTGATATCCTGCAGATCCCGGCCTTCCTGTGCCGGCAGACTGATCTCCTGCTCGCTGCCGCTGCGACCGGTAAGGTCGTCAACGTCAAGAAGGGCCAGTTCCTGGCGCCGTGGGACATGGCGAATGTCGTCACGAAGATCACGAGTGCCGATAATCCCAACGTGCTCGTCACCGAGCGCGGGGCGTCTTTCGGCTACAACACGCTGGTCTCCGATATGCGCGCGCTGCCGATCCTGGCGCGCACCACCGGCGCGCCTGTCATCTTCGATGCCACCCATTCGGTGCAGCAGCCGGGCGGGAAGGGGACGTCCTCGGGCGGCGAGCGCGAATTCGTGCCGGTGCTGGCACGCGCGGCCGTTGCGGTCGGCGTTGCCGGCGTCTTCATCGAGACCCATCCCGACCCTGACAGCGCGCCGTCCGACGGGCCCAACATGGTGCCGCTGCGCGAGTTCGAGGGGCTGATCGCCAGGCTGATGGCGTTCGACGCGCTCGCCAAGAATCCGCGCTGATGCAGCAAGGCGAGGCGCGGCCGCAAGATCACGGTCTGCCGACAGCGCTCTACGTCATCTCAGGCGCAAGCTTTGCCGCAGCGTTATCGGCGCGCGCGCTCGATCCGGTGCTGCCGCACGTCGCCGAGGATTTTGGCGTCAGCATCGCGACCGCCGCGGGCTTTGCCGCGGTGTTCGCCTTCACCTTCTCGATCATCCAGCCCATCGTTGGCGCCGCCGCCGATCTGTTCGGCAAGACGCGGCTGATGATCGGCTGTCTCGCGCTGCTCGGCCTTGCCAACATCCTGGGCGCGCTCTCGTCCTCGTTCTCGGTTCTGTTCGCGACCCGCATCCTCGCCGGCATCGGCTCCGGCGGCGTGTTTCCGGTGGCGCTGAGCCTGACCAGCGATCTCGTCGGGCCCGAGAAGCGCCAGGTCGCGATCAGCCGCACACTTGCCGGCGCGATGACCGGCAATCTGCTCGGCGCCTCGGCCTCCGGGCTGAT
>NZ_JALBHA010000332.1:0-7392 GCF_023006445.1 Bradyrhizobium sp. SHOUNA76 | reverse complement strand
CGGCGCGCGCGGCGCCGAGCACGTCCGGGTGCAGGACGATCAGCGCCTGCGCGGCGAATAGCACCGGGCCCCACCTCCAGGTGCCCGCTGTTTTCGTGCACAACCCCTGCGTGGCTTAACTATCCCGACTTGTGACCTATTGCCCTCGCGCTCCGGTTGCGCTTCAGTGGCGTGGGGAACAAGGGGCATTTCATGCGTTCATTGGGAATTGTGGCGCTCAGCGTCATGCTGGGCGGCTGCGCGTCTGTCACGCGCGGCACGACCGAGAATATCAGCATCTCATCGACACCCTCTGGTGTGGAGGCCGTGGTCAGCGGGCTTGAGGTGCCGACAACCTGCACAACACCTTGCGCCATCGTCGCCAAGCGTAGCGCCGACATCACGATCACCTTCGAAAAGGAAGGCTATCAACCCCAGACGGTGCAACTCACCAAGGAAGTGTCGGGCACGGGCGCCGCCGGCTTCGCCGGCAATCTCCTCGCCGGCGGCGTCATCGGCATGGGCGTCGATGCCGCGACCGGGGCGGCCACCGATCACAAGCCCAATCCGGTCATCGTGACGATGCAGCCCTTGGTCCGCGCGCGGCCGGCGGCGCCGAAAAAGCCGCGGCCGCCAGCTGCAGCGCCAGAGGCCGGGACGTAAAGCTCACACCGAGCCCGAAAACAAAAAGGCCGGCTTTGCAGCCGGCCTTTTCGATTTCATTTAGCCCAGATCAAGCCTTGACCAGCGGACCCTTGGAGGTCGGCCCCTTGGAGCCGCCGGGGCCACCCGGCTTGGGCTTGCCCGGCGGACGCTTGCGGGCGCCCGGCAGCTTCTCCTGCTTCGGAGTAACCGGCCCCTCGACGAACTCGAAGCCGATCTTGTCCTTGGTCTCGTCGGCCTCGTCCTTGACCAGAACGACGCGGACATGGCCGCCGCCCTTGAGCTTGCCGAACAGCACCTCGTCAGCCAACGGCTTCTTGATGTGCTCCTGGATCACGCGGGCCATGGGACGCGCGCCCATCTGCTCGTCGTAGCCATGCTGGACCAGCCAAGCCTTGGCCGGCTCGGACAGCTCGATGGTGACGTCGCGATCGCCGAGCTGCGCCTCGAGCTGCAGCACGAACTTCTCCACGACCGTGCCGATCACCTCGACGCTGAGATGGCCGAACGAGACGACGGCATCGAGGCGGTTGCGGAATTCCGGCGCGAACTGCCGGTTGATCGCTTCGTGGTCGTCACCTTCCCGCTTGGAGCGCGTGAAGCCGAACGCCTGCTTGGCGAGATCGGATGCACCCGCGTTCGTGGTCATGATCAGGATCACGTTGCGGAAATTGACCTGCTTGCCGTTGTGGTCGGTGAGCCGGCCGTGATCCATGATCTGGAGCAGCACGTTGTAGAGGTCGGGATGCGCCTTCTCGATTTCGTCGAGCAGCACCACGCAGTGCGGATGCTGGTCGACGCCGTCGGTGAGCAGGCCGCCCTGGTCGAAGCCGACATAGCCGGGAGGCGCGCCGATCAGGCGCGATACGGTATGCCGCTCCATGTATTCGGACATGTCGAAGCGCAGCAGCTCGACGCCGAGGCTTGCCGCAAGCTGCTTTGCGACCTCGGTCTTGCCGACGCCGGTCGGGCCCGAGAACAGGTAGCAGCCGATCGGCTTCTCCGGCTCGCGCAGGCCGGCACGCGCCAGCTTGATCGAGGCGGCGAGCGATTCGATCGCCTTGTCCTGGCCGAACACGGTGCGCTTCAGCGTCTGCTCGAGATGCTTGAGCACCTCGGCATCGTCCTTCGACACGCTCTTCGGCGGGATCCGCGCCATCGAGGCGATCGTGGTCTCGATCTCCTTGATGCCGATGGTCTTCTTGCGCTTGTTCTCGGCGACCAGCATCTGCGCCGCACCGGATTCGTCGATCACGTCGATCGCCTTGTCCGGCAGCTTGCGGTCGTGGATGTAGCGCGAGGACAGCTGAACCGCGGCCTCGATCGCCTCATTGGTGTACTTCAGACGGTGGTAGTCCTCGAAGTACGGCTTGAGGCCCTTGAGGATCGCGATGGCGTCCTCGACCGTCGGCTCGTTGATGTCGATCTTCTGGAAGCGCCGCACCAGCGCGCGGTCCTTCTCGAAATGCTGGCGGTATTCCTTGTAGGTGGTCGAGCCCATGCAGCGGATGGTGCCCGAGGCAAGCGCGGGCTTGAGCAGGTTCGAGGCATCCATCGCCCCGCCCGACGTCGCGCCCGCACCGATCACGGTGTGGATTTCGTCGATGAACAGGATGGCATTGGGATGCGCTTCGAGCTCCTTCAGCACCTGCTTCAGGCGCTCTTCGAAGTCGCCGCGATAGCGCGTGCCCGCGAGCAGCGTGCCCATGTCGAGCGAGAACACCGTGGCGGCCGCCAGAACCTCCGGCACTTCGCTGTCGACAATGCGCTTGGCGAGGCCCTCCGCGATCGCGGTCTTGCCGACGCCGGCTTCGCCGACGAACAACGGATTGTTCTTCTGCCGGCGGCACAGCACCTGGATCGCACGGTTGATTTCGGAATTGCGTCCGATCACCGGATCGATCTTGCCGTCGCGCGCCTTCTTGTTGAGGTTGACGCAATAGGTCTCGAGCGCCTCGCCCTTCTTCTTGGCGTCCTCGTTGCCCTTGGCCTCGGTCTCCTCGTCGACGCCGCGCACCGGCCGCGCCTCGGAGACGCCCGGCCGCTTGGCGATGCCATGGCTGATGTAGTTGACCGCGTCATACCGCGTCATGTCCTGCTCCTGCAGGAAGTACGCGGCGTGGCTCTCGCGCTCGGCGAAGATCGCGATCAGCACGTTGGCACCGGTCACCTCTTCACGACCGGAGGATTGCACGTGGATCACCGCGCGCTGGATCACGCGCTGGAAGCCGGCGGTCGGCTTGGCGTCGTCGGCGCCATCCGTCACCAGGTTCTCGAATTCGGTCTCAAGATAATTAACCAGGCTCGTGCGGAGCTTGTCGAGATCGACGCTACAGGCGCGCATGACGGCGGCTGCATCGGAGTCGTCGATCAAGGAGAGCAAGAGATGCTCGAGCGTCGCGTATTGGTGATGACGCTCGTTTGCGATCGCCAGTGCACGATGCAGGGATTGTTCAAGGCTTTGGGAAAAAGTCGGCATTCGCGTCCTCTATGGCCCCCACCATCATGATCGCCATCGCCCGGTCAGGCAACAACAACCTTTGTCACATATAGTTATACAAGATCGCGGCGAAAGACCGGTTCCGCGACTCGGGCGGCGACACACCGCGACATTTGCGATGCAAAACCCGTTCCGATTTGGGCAGAACTACCCAATTGGGCAGGTTGACGCTGGCGCCGATGCCCGCCGGATCATGCAGCGGCTCGTGCTGACATCACACACCACGCGAACAGAACCACTCTAAAGAACCCGGACGCGCGATTACTTCTTTTCCATCACGCATTGCAGCGGGTGCTGGTGCTTGCGGGCGAAATCCATCACCTGCGTCACCTTGGTCTCGGCGATCTCGTAGGTGAACACGCCGCACTCCCCGATGCCATGATGATGGACGTGCAGCATGATCTTGGTCGCGGCCTCGATGTCCTTGTTGAAGAACTTCTCCAGCACGTGGACGACGAATTCCATCGGCGTGTAATCGTCGTTCAGGATCAGCACCCGGTAGAGGTTCGGCCGTTTGGTCTTGGGTTTGACCTTGGTGATGACCGAAGTGTTCGGACCCGAGGGATTACCCGAACGGTTCTCGTCATTGCTCAAGCGAGGAGCGTAGGGAGCGGCTGGCGCGGACAGGTCGAGTCTTGAAGTCAATTGCGGCATGGCTCAGGCGTTCAAATTTCCCCATGGAAGCGAATGGCGGTCACCGCGCGACCCCGCCCGTCGGAGCCTGGCGCAGGCGCGCCGCCTTGTTGGACCGCCGCTCCCGACAAATCCGGTCCAAGCCGGATCGTTCGCCAGCAATATGGGCCTGCCCCCGGCTCGCCGCAAGCGCGCAAAAATCCGGCCAATGCGGTTGCGGCAGTCCCGATTCCCATCCGGGCGATCCAGCAAAGGTTAATCAACCCGGACCGATTTGACAAAAATTTCCGCGGCGCCCGTTAGAACATTTTGACCAGGAACCCGGTCATTTAACACGATTGCGACGTTTCGCCCGGGCTCCCCCGGACTTCTACGGTGCAATTTACCAAGCATTCAATGGCGTGGCGCGAAATCGGGCAAAACACGGATTTCGGGGATCGTCATGTTTCGCTCGCCGCTTGTCAGCCTGATCGGTCGACAGCTCGCCCGCTTCGCGGCAGCCGAACAAGGCAATATCGCCATGATCTTCGCCATCGCGCTGGTCCCGGTCCTGAGCTTGGTCGGTGCCGCGGTGGACTATAGCCGCGCTGTTCAGGCCCGTACTTCCATGCAGGCGGCCCTCGACTCCGCCGCCCTGATGCTCTCCAAGGATCTGTCGTCCGGGACCATCACCACGTCGCAAATCAGCACGAAGGCGCAAGCCTATTTCAACGCGCTGTTTACCGGCACCGCCACCCTGCCATCGGTCAGCGTCGCCGCCACCTATACCGCGAGCACCAGCATGGGCTCCACGATCCAGCTCACCGGAACTGGCACCTACACGACCAGCTTCATGAAGATCGCCGGCTTTCCGACGCTCGGCATCGGCACCACGTCCACCAGCGCTTGGGGCAACGTCCGCATGCGCGTGGCCCTGGTGCTCGACAACACCGGCTCCATGGCCCAGGACGGCAAGATGCCGGCGATGCAGACCGCCGCGAAGAACCTCGTCGACCAGCTCAGCACGCTCGCGAAGGCCGATGGCGACGTCTACATCTCGATCGTTCCGTTCGCCAAGGACGTCAACGTCGGCGCCAGCAACTACAACAAGGACTGGATCGATTTCAGCGAATGGGATGCCGCCAATGGCAGCTGGACTTGCAGCGCAGGCAACAACTGGAACTGCAACAATTGGAAGTGGACGCCGGCCAACCACAACACCTGGACCGGCTGCGTGGTCGATCGCGACCAGGACTACGACACCAAGAACACCATGCCGACGAGCGGCAATGTGGGGACGCTCTTCCCGGCCGAGCAATATTCCTACTGCAACTCCGGCAGCTCGTCCTATCTGCAACCGATCATGCCGCTGAGCTACGATTGGAGCGCGCTCAAGAACCGCATCGATGCCATGAAGCCGACCGGCAATACCAACCAGGGCATCGGCCTGGCCTGGGGCTGGATGACGTTGTCGACCGGCAATCCCATGAACGCGCCGGCCAAGGATGCGAACTACACCTACAAGGACGCGATCGTTCTGCTCTCCGACGGTCTGAACACGCAGAACCGCTGGTACAGCAATGCTTCGCAGATCGACACGCGACAGAAAAAGCTGTGCGACAACGCCAAGGCCGAGAACATCACCATTTACACGGTGCAGGTGAACACCGGCAGCGATCCGACCTCGAGCGTGCTGCAATATTGCGCCAGCAGCGCCGACAAGTTCTATCTGGTCACGTCGGCCAGCCAGACCGTCTCCGTGTTCAAGGACATCGGCACCTCGCTGTCGAGGCTGCGCGTGGCACGCTGACGGACCGACCGTATGCAAAAAAAGCCCGGCTGGTTCAGCCGGGCTTTTCGATTCCAGGATGTCCTGAAAAAGTTACTGGGCGGCCGGGGTGAACTTCGACACGATGGTCTCGACCGGCTTGAACGCCTGCTTGGCGAGGTCGCCGTAGAGGCCGGCGATCTTCTGCGATTCCGCAACGAAGGTCTCGTAGGCGGAACGGGCGAAATCGGTCTGCGCTTCCATGGCCTTGTCCAGCGACTTCACGCCGGAAAGCTTCTCGACGAAGGACTTGGTGTCTTCGAACGACTTCTTCGTATAGTCGCCATAGGCGCTGGCGATCGCCTGGAGGCCGTGCTGCACCGAGGTCGCGGAAGCGACGTACTGCTCGAAGTGCTCTTTCCCGTAGTTCTGAAAGTCTTCAACCTTGAACATTTCGGAATCCTTTTCCCTGGCTCTCGTCGGGAAGCCCCGGCTCCCTGACTCTGCCCACAATTAGTGCAACGCACAAAAAAGTCAAGAATTTTGTGCGACGCACAAAATTGAATGCAAATCGCGGAGATTCCCGGGGTTTCCCGCAATAGTTCCTTAAGCTTTTGGAAACCCCGGCCCCCTACCCTGATTTCCTGGACGTGTTCAACTTCCGCAAGCGGTCGAAAGCCGTTTGAGAACATCACCTTAGCCAGAATAGCGGCTCAGGCCAAACGTCCTCCGCGGCGAACACCAGCGGAGGGACAGCCTGAGCAGGTAATGATCCCGGGTCCATTGGGCACAATTTCGCCTCACGAGCCGGTGATCAAGTCAGAAACGGGGACGGGGTTCCATGCTTCGTAAAAACTTGTCTTCCTCGCGCTTGGCGCGGGTTGGCGTTTTCGGGCTTCTTACGGTCACCACCGCGGTCATCTTCACCACCGATGCCGCCGAGGCGCGGCGCCATCGCCGCCACTACGCGCACCACCGGGTGCAGCGCGATGTGTCCGAGAGCTCCAGCCCGAAATTCGCGTCCATCATCGTCGACGGCAATTCCGGCGCGGTGCTGCAGGCAACGAGCCCCGACGGGATCCGCCACCCCGCCTCGCTGACCAAGATCATGACGCTCTACCTGCTGTTCGAGCGCCTTGAGTCCGGGAAGATGAAACTCGACACCGAGATGCCGGTGTCCAAGCATGCCGCGGATCAGGATCCGACCAAGCTGAACCTGCGTGCCGGCCAGACCATCCGTGTCGAGGATGCCATCAAGGGTCTCGTCACCCGCTCCGCCAACGACGCCGCGGTGGTCATCGCGGAAGCAATCGCCGGCGACGAGGACGACTTCGCCCAGATGATGACGCGCAAGGCCCGCGCGCTCGGCATGTCCAAGACGGTGTACCGCAACGCCAACGGCCTTCCCAACGACGAGCAGGTCACGACCGCACGCGACCAGGCCACGCTCGGGCGCGCCATCCAGGAGCGCTTCCCGCGCTACTATCGTTATTTCGCGACCTCCACGTTCAACTGGCGTGGACAGTCGATCCGCAATCACAATCACCTGCTCGGCAGCGTCGAGGGCGTGGACGGCATCAAGACCGGCTATACCCGCGCCTCCGGCTTCAACCTCGTCAGCTCGATGCGCCGCGGCAACCGCCACCTGATCGGCGTCGTGCTCGGCGGCCGCAGCGGCGGCTCGCGCGATGCCATCATGCGCAACCTGCTCGCCGAGAATCTCGAGAAGGGTGCGACCGCCCACACCGTTGTCGCGGTCAGCGAGCGTAGCGGCGCTGATGCCAATGTCGAGGTCGCCGACGCATCGGATACTCCGGTACGCCCCGCTGCGCCGGTTCAGGCCGCAGCCGCTCCTGCTCCCGAAGCCGCC
>NZ_JALBHA010000331.1:0-7408 GCF_023006445.1 Bradyrhizobium sp. SHOUNA76 | reverse complement strand
CGCGCGCGACGGCCCTGTACGTCGCCGCCTCCGCGATCGCGACCGGTCGGACCTGCAATATATCGCAGGGAGGGAGCCGTTCTCGCAGGAGGCAGGTCCGGTCCAGCCGTGATGCATGGCTCGTCTGATCGCTTGCGCCTGTGGATAGGTGCCTCGCGACCGCGATGATCATCGGCGGTTCGGCGCCGCTGCTCCGGACACGGTCGCTATATGTCGCCGAAGCGACAGTCGGGGCTCATGCCGTGGGCAACCGGCGGCTTGGGTGCGCTGCCGCACCCGAAAACCAGGCGTTTTTCTCGGCTGATGCACGGCAAAACGTTGCCGTGGCCTGTGGGCCGCAATCTCAGAGCTGCTGCCCTGCAAAACTGTGGCTGCCCTTGCTGGGCTTGGCGATCTGCTCCATACCAGCGCGGGGTGATTCCGGGATTTTTTCACCGTTCTGGGGGCGGCAAAGGGCCTAAAAAGAGCGTGTCTTGCGCCCATTGGTGCACTGCGCTAAGGCTCAGAATAATTCCAAATCGGACGAATCCGTGGCTGTCCCGAGGCTCCGGGAAAAAGGGCTCGCCAATGAGCGGCATTCTGCAGAACTATCTTCCACTCGTCGTCTTTATAGGGGTAGCGGGCCTCATCGGCCTCGTGCTGCTGATCGCGCCCTTCATCGTGGCGTTCCAGCAGCCGGATCCCGAAAAGCTGTCGGCGTATGAGTGCGGTTTCAACGCGTTCGACGACGCTCGCATGAAATTCGACGTCCGCTTCTACCTGGTCGCCATCCTCTTCATCATCTTCGACCTCGAGGTGGCGTTCCTGTTTCCCTGGGCGGTGGCGTTCGGCAAGCTTGGCGCGACCGGCTTCTGGTCCATGGTGGTGTTCCTCGCCGTGCTGACGGTCGGGTTCGCCTATGAATGGAAAAAGGGAGCACTCGAATGGGATTGAACCCTGCATCGTCCACGAGTCCGGTTCTAGCGCCGGCCCCCAAGGGCATCCTGGACCCGTCGACCGGCAAGCCGGTCGGGGCCAATGATCCGTTCTTCCTCGAGGTCAATTCCGAGCTGTCCGACAAGGGCTTCTTCGTGGCCGCGACCGACGACCTCATCACCTGGGCGCGCACCGGCTCCTTGATGTGGATGACCTTCGGCCTCGCCTGCTGCGCGGTCGAGATGATGCAGGTGTCGATGCCGCGCTATGACGTCGAGCGCTTCGGCTTCGCCCCGCGTGCCTCGCCGCGCCAGTCCGACGTGATGATCGTCGCGGGCACGCTGACCAACAAGATGGCGCCGGCGCTGCGCAAGGTCTACGACCAGATGCCGGAGCCGCGCTACGTCATCTCGATGGGCTCCTGCGCCAACGGCGGCGGCTACTACCACTATTCCTACTCGGTCGTGCGCGGCTGCGACCGCATCGTGCCGATCGACATCTACGTGCCGGGCTGCCCGCCCACGGCGGAAGCGCTGCTCTACGGCGTGCTGCTGCTGCAGAAGAAGATCCGGCGCACCGGCACCATCGAACGCTAAGGTTTTACGTCATGGACGACGCCAAGCTCGACGCCCTAGGGCAGACGATCGTTAGCGCGCTTCCGGGCGCTGCCATCGGTCATTCGGTGGCCTTCAACCAGCTCACGGTTGATGTCGAGGCCAGCAAGATCGTCGAGGTGGTCAAGTACCTCCGCGACGACCCGAATTGCCGCTTCATCAACTTCACCGACATCACGGCAGCGGACTATCCGTCGCGCGAGAAGCGCTTCGACGTGATCTATCACTTCCTGTCCCCGACCCTGAACACGCGCATCCGGCTCAAGGCCCAGGCCGACGAGACCACGCAGGTGCCGTCGCTGATCGAAGTGTTCCCCGGCACCGACTGGTTCGAGCGCGAGGCCTACGACCTCTACGGCGTGTTCTTCGTCGGTCATCCCGACATGCGCCGCATCCTCACCGATTACGGGTTCGAGGGCCATCCGCTGCGCAAAGATTTCCCGACCACCGGTTTCGTCGAGGTCCGCTACGACGACCAGGAGAAGCGGGTGGTGTACGAGCCCGTCCGGCTCAACCAGGAATTCCGCAAGTTCGACTTTTTGTCGCCGTGGGAAGGGGCGGATTATCCGGTCCTTCCGGGTGATGAAAAAGCGGGGCCGAAGGTCTGATCATGAACGAGCAACCCGAACAGCTTCGCAATTTCACCATCAACTTCGGACCGCAGCATCCTGCGGCGCACGGCGTGCTGCGCCTCGTGCTGGAGCTTGACGGCGAAGTCGTCGCACGCGTCGATCCGCATATCGGGCTGCTTCACCGCGGCACCGAAAAGCTGATCGAGCAGAAGACCTATCTGCAGGCGATCCCTTATTTCGACCGTCTCGACTACGTCGCGCCGATGAACCAGGAGCACGCCTTCTGCATGGCGGCCGAAAAGCTGCTCGGCATCGAGGTGCCGCGCCGCGGCCAGCTGATCCGCGTGCTCTATTGCGAGATCGGCCGCATCCTGTCGCACCTTCTCAACGTCACCACGCAGGCGATGGACGTTGGTGCGCTGACCCCGCCGCTGTGGGGTTTCGAAGAGCGCGAGAAGCTGATGGTGTTCTACGAGCGCGCCTCGGGCAGCCGTATGCACGCAGCTTACTTCCGCGTCGGCGGTGTGCATCAGGACCTGCCGCAAAAGCTGGTCGACGACATCGAGGCCTGGTGCGATCCGTTCCTCAAAGTGGTGGACGACCTCGACCGTCTGCTCACCGCCAACCGCATCTTCAAGCAGCGCAACGTCGACATCGGCGTGGTGCCGCTGAAGGAAGCCTGGGAGTGGGGCTTCTCGGGCGTGATGGTGCGCGGCTCGGGCGCGGCCTGGGACCTGCGCAAGTCGCAGCCCTATGAGTGCTACGCCGAGATGGATTTCGACATTCCGATCGGCAAGAACGGCGACTGCTACGACCGCTACCTGATCCGTATGGAAGAGATGCGGCAGTCCATCCGCATCATGAAGCAGTGCATCCAGAAGCTGAACGCGCCTGACGGGAAGGGCCCCGTCGTCGTCGAGGACAACAAGGTCGCGCCGCCGCGCCGTGGCGAGATGAAGCGCTCGATGGAAGCGCTGATCCACCACTTCAAGCTCTACACCGAAGGCGTCCACGTGCCGGCCGGCGAAGTCTACACCGCGGTCGAGGCGCCCAAGGGCGAGTTCGGCGTCTATCTGATCTCCGACGGCACCAACAAGCCCTACAAGTGCAAGATCCGCGCGCCGGGCTTTGCGCATCTGCAGGCCATGGATCACATCTGCCGCGGCCATCTGCTCGCCGACGTCTCGGCGATCCTCGGCTCGCTCGACATCGTGTTCGGAGAGGTCGATCGGTGATGGGACAGGCGCCAATCCAGTTTGACCGCGCCTCGGGGGCCCTTGAAGGGGCCAACCTGTGGGAGCGGACGGCTGCCTTGGCGCTGGTGACGGGATCGAAGATCTCGTCGCACTTCTCGCATATGGGCTACATCGCCTGCGCCAACCTGCTGCGGAAGACGCTGCCCGAGCGCAACATCGCGATCAGGCTCAATCCCGACGCCGTGTTCGAATTCCCTTACGGCGACGGCTATTGGAGCAAGCTGCTCAACCGCTCGTACAACTATGAAGACGAGCTCGAGCTGCTGTTCGCCGACTCCATCGACGTCGATTACACGTTGCTCGATTGCGGCGCCAATTACGGCTACTGGTCCGTGCTGGTCTCGAGCAAGCCGTTCGGCGCGCACAGGGCGATCGCGATCGAGCCGTCGGGGCAGAACTACCCGAAGCTCGGCAACAACGCCCGCGTCAACGGCAATCGCTTCGAGACCATGAAGTGTGCGATCGGCGCGTCGCGCGGCACCGCGCGGCTGTCGGGCACCAAGCACGAAGCCTTCAGCATCGCCGGCGATCCGTCGGCCGGCGGTGAGGACGTGCCGGTCATCGCGCTCGACAATCTGATCGAGGACGGCAAGATCGCGAGCACCGGCAAGTACCTGATCAAGCTCGACGTCGAGGGCGTCGAGATCGAGGCGATCAAGGGCGGCGCGCAGCTGCTCCAGGCCGACAGCGTCATCATGTGCGAGGAGCACGGCAGCGACCGCTCTCATGCCGTGTCGCGCTTCATCCTCGAACAGACCCCGCTGAAGCTGATCGTGTTCGATCCGCGCAGCAACCGGATGGAGACCGTGACCGAGCTGTCGATCCTCGACCGCATCAAGGTCTCGACCCACGTCGGCTACAACGTTTTCGGCACCGCAAGCGCATTTTGGCAGGACAGGATCGAAGCCCTGAATGCGAAAACCGCGCGCCGCATGCAGTGAGAGATAGAAGAGATGTCCGTTCGCCGATTAGCACCGAAGGAAGTCCAGCCCGCGAGCTTCGCGTTCACGGAGGAGAACCTCGCGTTCGCCAAGCAGCAGATCGCGAAATATCCGGCGGGACGTCAGGCCTCCGCGGTCATCGCCATTCTCTGGCGCGCGCAGGAGCAGCACGACGGCTGGGTCTCGGAAGCCGCGATCCGCGTCATCGCCGACATGCTCGACATGCCCTATATCCGCGTGCTGGAAGTGGCGACCTTCTACACGATGTTCCAGCTCGCGCCCGTCGGCAAGAAGGCTCACGTCCAGGTCTGCGGCACCACGCCGTGCCGGCTGCGCGGCGCCGAGGATCTGATCCACGTCTGCGAGCACCGCATCCATCACGAGCCGTTCCATCTGTCCAAGGACGGCAATTTCAGCTGGGAAGAGGTGGAGTGCCTCGGTGCCTGCGTGAACGCGCCGATGGTGCTGATTGGCAAGGACACCTATGAGGACCTGACCAAGGAAAGCTTCGGTAAGGTGCTCGACGGCTTCGCTTCGGGCAATCCGCCGAAACCCGGTCCGCAGAACGGCCGCCAGTTCTCGGCGCCGACCGGCGGGCCGACCACACTGAAGGAGATCACCTGATGCGTGATCTCTCGTCGCAGGCCATGCAGGGGAGCGGTGCCATGAAGAAGTGGGGCTTCATCGCGATGCATGCCGCTGTTGCGGCCGCCTTCATTTTCCTGCTGCAGCGTTTCAGCCTGAACGCGTCGCTGGAATCCAGTCTGCTCTGGGCGCTGACCTTTGGCATCTGCGCCGCCGGACTTGCCTACAAGCAGTCCAATAGTTGATCGGAAAGCACTGATATGCTCGAGGACAAGGACCGCATCTTCAAGAACCTCTACGGCCTCCACGATTGGGGGCTCGAGGGCGCGCGGCGTCGCGGCGCCTGGGACGGCACGAAGAACATCATCGACAAGGGCCGCGACTGGATCATCAACGAGATGAAGGCCTCGGGCCTGCGCGGCCGCGGTGGCGCCGGCTTCCCGACCGGTCTCAAATGGTCCTTCATGCCGAAGGAATCGACCGACGGCCGGCCGAGCTATCTCGTCGTCAACGCCGACGAATCCGAGCCCGGCACCTGCAAGGATCGCGAGATCATGCGGCACGATCCGCATCTCCTGATCGAGGGCTGCCTGATCGCCAGCTGCGCGATGAACGCGCATGCCTGCTACATCTATGTCCGCGGCGAGTTCATCCGCGAGCGCGAGCATCTCCAGGCCGCGATCGACCAGGCCTATGAGGCCAAGCTGGTCGGCAAGGACAACGTCCACGGCTGGCCGTTCGACATCTACGTCGCGCACGGCGCCGGCGCTTACATCTGCGGCGAGGAAACCGCGCTGCTCGAAAGCCTCGAAGGCAAGAAGGGCCAGCCGCGGCTGAAGCCGCCGTTCCCGGCCAATGTCGGCCTGTTCGGCTGCCCGACCACCGTCAACAACGTCGAATCCATCGCCGTTGCGCCGGACATCCTGCGCCGTGGCGCGGCCTGGTTCGCCGGCATCGGCCGTCCGAACAATGTCGGCACCAAGCTGTTCTGCATCTCCGGTCACGTCGAGCGGCCCTGCAACGTCGAAGAGGCCATGGGCATTCCGTTCCGTGAGCTGATCGACAAGCATTGCGGCGGCATCCGTGGCGGCTGGGACAACCTCAAGGCCGTGATCCCCGGCGGATCGTCGGTGCGCATGGTGCCGGCCGAGCAGATCATCGACACGCCGATGGATTTCGACTCCTTGAGCAAGCTGCGCTCGGGCCTCGGCACCGCGGCCGTGATCGTGATGGACAAGTCGACCGACCTGATCCGTGCCATCGCCCGCATCTCCTATTTCTACAAGCATGAGAGCTGCGGCCAGTGCACGCCGTGCCGCGAGGGCACGGGGTGGATGTGGCGCGTGCTCACCCGCATGGCCGAGGGCCGCGCCCACAAGCGCGAAATCGACATGCTGCTCGAGGTGACGAAGCAGGTCGAAGGCCACACCATCTGCGCGCTCGGCGACGCGGCGGCCTGGCCGATCCAGGGCCTGATCGCGCATTTCCGTCACGAGATCGAAGCGCGCATCGACCAATATTCGCACAGGGCTGACATTGACGATATCGGCGTCCGCGATCCCGTGAACATGGTCGCGGCGGAGTAGGAAGAATGACCAAGCTCATCATCGACGGCAAAGAGATCGATGTCCCGCCGGAGTACACGCTGCTCCAGGCGTGCGAAGCCGCCGGCGCCGAGATTCCGCGCTTCTGCTATCACGAACGGCTGTCGATTGCCGGCAATTGCCGGATGTGCCTCGTCGAAGTGAAGGGCGGCCCGAAGCCGGTTGCGAGCTGCGCCTGGGGCGTGCGCGATTGCCGTCCGGGTCCCAAGGGCGAGCCGCCGGAAATCTCCACGCGTTCGCCGATGGTGAAGAAGGCGCGCGAAGGCGTGATGGAATTCCTTCTGATCAACCATCCCCTGGACTGCCCGATCTGCGACCAGGGCGGCGAGTGCGACCTGCAGGACCAGGCGATGGGCTATGGTGTCGACACCAGCCGCTTCGCCGAGAACAAGCGCGCGGTCGAGGACAAATATCTCGGCGCGCTGGTCAAGACCTCGATGAACCGCTGCATCCAGTGCACGCGCTGCGTCCGCTTCTCGGCGGAAGTGGCCGGCGCCCCTGAGATGGGTGCGACCGGTCGCGGCGAGGACATGGAAATCACGACCTATCTCGAGCACGCGCTGACGTCGGAATTGCAGGGCAATCTCGTCGACATCTGCCCGGTCGGCGCGTTGACCTCGAAGCCTTATGCCTTCGCGGCGCGTCCGTGGGAGCTCGGCAAGACCCAGTCGGTCGACGTGATGGACGGCATCGGGTCCGCGATCCGCGTCGACACCCGCGGCCGCGAGGTGATGCGCGTGCTGCCGCGCATCAACGAGGCCGTGAACGAGGAGTGGATCTCCGACAAGACCCGCCACGTCGTCGACGGCCTGCGCACCCAGCGTCTCGACCGGCCCTATATCCGTGAGGCCGGCAAGCTGCGCGCGGCGAGCTGGCCCGAGGCCTTCGCTGCGATCGCGGCCAAGGCGGCGCGTACCGACG
>NZ_JALBHA010000330.1:0-7423 GCF_023006445.1 Bradyrhizobium sp. SHOUNA76 | reverse complement strand
CGCCGAGCGCGGCGGCTCGATGGGCCGCGACTCCGTGAGCCATGACAAGGGCACCGTTGGCCAGGCCGGCGGCGCCATGAAGCCCGGCGGAGCCGCCGACGACAAGTCGTCCGGCGCGATGGAGAAATCCGGCGCCGCGGACAAGTCCGGCGGGATGGAAAAGTCCGGCACGATGAACAAGAACGCGGCTGACGAGAAGGCCGGCATGAAGGGCGAGCACGCCCAGGATAAGTCTGCGCCGGACAAGTCGAAGAGCATGAGCTCTGACTCGACGACCAAGTCCGATTCCACCAAGTCCGGTGCCAAGGACATGAAGGCCGAAGACAACAAGGCCGGCGGCGCTGCCAAGAGCAACAATGCCGAGAACCGCCCGGCCTCCACCGACACCAAGTCGCAGACCACGACCGGTAACGCTTCGGCCACCGCCGCCGCGCCGCCGCCCGAGAAGCGGACGGAAATCTCGACCGCGATCAAGTCGACCAAGATCGAGGAGACCACGAACGTCAACTTCAACATCTCGGTCGGCACCGCGGTCCCGGCGTCCGTCCACTTCCACCCGCTGCCGCCCCGGATCGTCGAGATCTACCCGCAGTGGCGTGGCTATGAAGTGATCTTCGTCCGCGGCCAGTACGTGATCGTCCGTCCGCAGACGCGCGAGATCGTTTACATCATCGAAGGCTAAGCTGCTTCGCTGAAACCCAGATCAGCCCCTGCCGAGAGATCGGCGGGGGCGTTTGGCCTTGGCCGGCCCCTCCATCCGTCCCCGCCGGCAGCCATGCTTCGAACTGGTTAACAAGCAATTTCCGTAGCTTCCGCACAAGTTTTTGTACCTGGGATGAGGTACCTGAACCCTTCCGGGAGGCCGTCAAGGCTTCCCCTCACGCGCTTTGTTACCTATAACCCCCGCCACGCCGAGCACCTCTTCCGGGATTGGAATGGCTGAACCTGCAACCGACACGATCCTCGTCCTGAACGGGCCGAACCTCAACATGTTGGGGACGCGCGAGCCGGAAAAGTATGGCCACGCCACGCTGGCCGACGTCGAGGCGCTGTGCCGGGAGACGGCGGCGACGTTCGGTCTCAAAGCCGATTGCCGGCAATCCAACCGTGAGGGCGAGTTGATCGACTTCATCCACGAGGCGCATGCGCGCAAGATGAAGGGCATCATCGTCAATGCCGGCGGCTATTCGCACACCTCGATCGCATTGCACGACGCGCTGCTCGCGGTGCAGATCCCGACGGTCGAAGTGCATGTGACCAACATCCATGCCCGCGAGAGCTTTCGTCACCACTCCTACACCGCGCGCGCGGCCTTCGCCTCGCTTTGCGGTTTCGGCATCGAGGGCTACCGCCTCGCCATCCAGGGCCTTGCCGCCAAGCTTGCCATCAAGCCCAAAGCCTGAAGCTCCCTCATCAAACAGAACATTCGGATCAAAGAACATGGCGCGCCAGCCAGACGACAAAGCAGCCGCAAAGTTTTCCAGCGAGGATTCCGCGCTCGTCCGCGAGCTCGCATTGCTGCTCGATGAGACCAGTCTCACCGAGATCGAGATCGAACGTGCCGGCCTGCGCCTGCGTGTCGCCCGCAATATCAGCGTTGCTGCGACCATGCCTGTGCCGATGGCAGCTGCTCCCGCGGCCCTGCCGGTAGCCTCCGCCGCGCCTGCCGCCGCCGGGCCCGATTTGGCGAAGCATCCCGGCGCCGTCAGCTCGCCGATGGTCGGCACCGCCTATTGGGCGCCTGAGCCGGGCGCCAAGCCGTTCATCGAGGTCGGCAGCAAGGTCTCGGTCGGACAGACGTTGCTGATCATCGAAGCGATGAAGACCATGAACCAGATCCCCTCGCCGCGCGCCGGCACGGTGACGCAGATCCTGATCGAAGACGGCCAGCCGGTCGAGTACGGCGAGCCGCTGGTCATCATCGAGTGAGGGAGTGGCGAATAGCGAGTAGCGAATAGTTACTCCTGCCTGTTTCGCCATTCGCTATTGCCCCTTCGCCCCCTGAGGCACCATGTTCGACAAGATCCTCATAGCCAATCGCGGCGAGATCGCCCTTCGCATCCTCAGGGCCTGCAAGGAGCTCGGGATCGCGACGGTCGCCGTGCACTCCACCGCCGACGCCGATGCCATGCATGTGCGCCTGTCGGACGAGAGCGTGTGCATCGGCCCGCCGGCATCCAAGGACAGCTATCTCAACGTCCCCGCGCTGCTCGCGGCCTGCGAGATCACCGGCGCCGATGCCGTGCATCCCGGTTACGGATTCCTGTCTGAAAATGCCCGCTTCGCGGAAATCCTGTCCGAGCACAATCTGCATTTCATCGGTCCCAAGGCCGAGCACATCCGCCTGATGGGCGACAAGATCGAGGCGAAGAAGACCGCCAAGCGCCTGGGCATCCCCGTGGTGCCGGGCTCCGACGGCGCGGTCGGCCCCGATGACGACGCGATAGCGATCGCCCGCAAGATCGGGTTCCCGGTCCTGGTGAAGGCTGCGGCCGGTGGCGGCGGCCGTGGCATGAAGGTCGCGCACAGCGAGGCCGACCTCCAGGTGGCGCTGTCGACGGCGGCCAATGAGGCCAAATCCGCCTTTGGCGATGCCTCCGTCTACCTCGAAAAATACCTCCAGAAGCCGCGCCATATCGAGATCCAGATCCTCGGCGACGGCCGCGGCGGCGCCATCCATCTCGGCGAACGCGACTGCTCGCTGCAACGCCGCCACCAGAAGGTCTGGGAAGAAGGCCCCTCGCCCGTCCTCGCCGCCGCCGCGCGCGCCAAGATTGGCGAAACCTGCGCCAAAGCCATGCGCGAGATGAAATATCTCGGCGTCGGCACCATCGAATTCCTGTTCGAGGACGGCGAGTTCTACTTCATCGAGATGAACACCCGCATCCAGGTCGAGCATCCCGTCACTGAGAGCATTACCGACATCGACCTCGTGCTGGAGCAGATCCGCATCGCCGCCGGCGGCGACCTGCCGGCCAGGCAGGAAGAGGTCCAGGTCATCGGCCATGCGATCGAGTGCCGCATCAACGCCGAGCATCCCCAGACCTTCCGTCCCTCGCCCGGCCGCATCCTGCAATACCATCCGCCCGGCGGGCTGGGCGTCCGGATCGATTCCGCCGTCTACCAGGGCTACACGATCCCGCCCTATTACGATTCCCTGGTCGGCAAGCTGATCGTGCATGGCAAGACCCGCGCCGAATGCCTGATGCGGCTGCGCCGGGCGCTCGACGAGATGGTGGTCGAAGGCATCGAGACCACGCTGCCGCTGTTCCGCGCGCTAGTGCGCGAAGACGACATCATCAACGGCGATTATCACATCCACTGGCTGGAACAGTACCTGGCCGGCAAGGCGGAACCCGCGCCGAGGTAATCTCCCTCCCCTGGTGGAACCCTTTGGCCTCAATCGCGTTCTGGACGCTGGGGCCAGTTCCAAGGGGGCGTTTTGAACTCCACTGAATGTACACCGGTGAACCGTCGTGACGGCTGACGCCCAACGACGGCGCACGCTCTGGCAGATCCTGCTGTTCTCAGCGGGCCTTTTGGTGCTGACCGTGATCAGCGCCGGCTCCGTCTACCTCGTCAACAAGGCGCGGGAAGACAGCAAATGGGTGGTTCATACCATCGAGGTCGAGAACCAGATCAACGCCCTGCTGCTCGAGATCCGGCGCGCAGAAAGCGGCGCCCGTGGCTTCTTGCTGACGCAGGGGGCAAATTTCCGCGACGACCATGAAAAGGCCGTGGCCGCCATCATCCCCGCCCTCGACAAGCTCACGCGCCTGAGCGGCGACAATCCAGGGCAACGTGAGAAGATCGAAAAGCTGAGCGCCGCCCTCGAAACCCGCCTCGGCCAGTTCGCGCAGGAGATGACCTTCATCCAGCAGGGCCAGCCGGACAAGGCCGTGGCGCTGGTCCGCGAGGCCGCGGCACAGGACACCACGACAAAGATCACCGCCGTCGCGAACGCGATGATCCAGGAGGAGGAGCGCCTGTTCCGCCTCCGCACCGCCAACTCCGACCGCAGCCAGACCCTCGCCGCCTCGATGACGGGCATCGGCTCCGGCCTCGTCGTGGTTCTGGCGCTGATCTCGATCTGGCTGGTGCGGCGCTCGGCAGTCGCCCGCGAGGAGGCCGAGAACCGCCTGCGCGAGGCCTACGCCAACCTTGAGTCCGTCGTCGACGAACGCACCGCGGATTTGCGCGAGGCCAACGACGAGATCCAGCGCTTTGCCTATATCGTCAGCCACGACCTGCGCTCGCCGCTCGTCAACATCATGGGATTCACCAGCGAGCTCGATGAACTCGGCAACGACATCTTTCGCCGCATCGGCGGCCTCGCCCACGTCCCTGCGGACGGACCGCCGTTGGCGCCCGCGGGGCCCGGCGAGATCGCGCTCGAGGGCGCCGACAAGCAGCTCTCGGAGGATTTTTCCGAAGCACTCGGCTTCATCAAGTCGTCGATCGCCAAGATGGACCGGCTGATCTCGGCGATCCTCAACCTCACGCGCGAGGGCCGGCGCGAATTCCAGCCCGTGAAGATCGACACAAGCGAGCTGATCGAGGGCATCGTGTCGACGCTGGCGCATCAGGCGGCGGAGGCTCAGGCCGAGATCCACCTCGAGGCCCTGCCAAATGTCGTGAGCGACCGGCTCGCGCTCGAGCAGATCTTCTCCAACCTGATCGACAATGCGATCAAATATCTGAAGCGCGGGGTACCCGGAGAGATCAGAATTCGCGGGCGGACCAAGCTCGGTTACGCTATTTTCGAGATCAGCGACAATGGCCGCGGCATCGACGCTAGGGATCATCAGCGGATCTTCGACCTGTTCCGCCGCGCGGGAACCCAGGACAAGCCCGGCCAGGGCATCGGGCTTGCGCATGTGCGTGCACTTGTGCGTCGCCTCGGCGGCACCATGTCGGTATCATCGGAACTGAATGCGGGCAGCACCTTCACGATCACGCTGCCGATCGCCTGGAACGTAAGCAACCGGAACGCAGATCGATGACCCAGCCTGTCACCATCATCATGATCGAGGACGACGAGGGCCACGCCCGCCTGATCGAGCGCAACATCCGCCGCTCCGGCGTCAACAACGAGATCGTCTCCTTCAAGAACGGCACGGACGCGATGACGCACCTGTTCGGCGCCGACGGCTCCGGGCTCGTGCAGAAGGGCAATGCGCTGCTGATCCTGCTCGACCTCAACCTGCCCGACATGACCGGGATCGACATCCTGAGGCAGATCAAGGAAAACAAATATCTGAAGGCCTCGCCCGTGGTGGTGCTGACCACCACCGACGATTCCCAGGAAATCAAGCGCTGCTACGAGCTCGGCTGCAACGTCTACATCACCAAGCCCGTCAACTACGAGAATTTCGCCAATGCCATCCGGCAGCTCGGCCTGTTCTTCTCGGTCATCCAGGTTCCGCCCGCCGCTCCATGAACCAGCGCACACCAACTCTGCTCTACATCGATGACGACGGTGCGCTGGCGCGCCTGGTCGATCGCGGCCTGACGCGGCGCGGCTACAGGGTCGTCCATGCCGCGAGCGGCGAGGAAGGTCTGGAGCGCATCCGCCGCGCGAGTGCCGAAGGCGGCATCGACGTGGTCGCGCTCGACCAGTACATGCCCGGCCTCGACGGGCTGGAGACGCTGGAGCAGATCATGGCGATCCCGGGGGCGCCGCCGGTGGTGTTCGTCACGGCCTCGCAGGATTCCAACATTGCGGTCACCGCGCTGAAGGCCGGCGCGGCCGACTATCTCGTCAAGGACGTCACGGGCGATTTCATCCCCCTGCTCCACGTCGCAACCGAGGGCGCGCTGCGCCAGGCCGAATTGCAGAAGGCGCGCGAGGAGGCCGAAGCCGAGATCCATGCCTCGCGTGACCGCTACGCAGCCCTTGCCGCCGAACGCGAGCTACTGCTGCGCGAGGTCAACCACCGCGTCGGCAACTCGCTGCAGATCATCGCTTCGCTGCTGCACCTTCAGGCAAGCTCAGCCGCACAGGACGAGGTCAAGGCGGCACTGACCAATGCGATGGGCCGCGTCGCCGCGGTCGCGCAGGTGCACCGGCGTCTCTACACCTCGCAGGATCTGAAGAGCGTGGTCCTGAACCAGTATCTGGACTCGCTGCTCGAGGATCTGCGCCGCTCGGCCGAAGGCAACCGGATGTCGCGCCTGACGCTGAAGGCCGAGCCGATCGAGATCGATCCTGACCGCGCGGTCGCCGTCGGCATCATCGTCAACGAGCTGGTGATGAACGCGGTGAAATACGCCTATCCCGACGGCGCCGGCCCGATCCATGTCGAGCTGAACTCGAAAGGCGACGATCTCCTTCTGTCGATCACCGACGACGGCGTCGGCGACAACGTCAAGGCCGATCCGCGCTCCACCGGCATGGGCCAGCGCATCGTCGCGGCCATGGCCTCCAAGCTCGACGCCTCGGTCGAGCGCGATCCCGCGCATTCCGGAACCCGGATCATTCTGAAGTTCGGTCGCGTGCCGGCAAGCCCCGGCAAGACCAGCACCGCCGCCGCGAGTTGAGCGCGCGCCCTGCTCCCCACCCCATCGCAACTGCGTCGCGATCCTGCTATGATTGCGAACCATGACTTCGCGCGACTCCGCCCCGTCTGAAATCACACCGGCCGTGCTGCTGCGCGCCTATGCCTGCGGCATCTTCCCGATGGCGGAAAGCGCTGACGATCCGACCCTGTTCTGGGTCGAGCCGGAGTTGCGTGGCGTCATCCCCCTCGATGGATTTCGCGTCGCTTCGCGGCTCGCACGCACCGTGCGTTCGGATGTATTTCGCGTGACTGTCAACACCGCGTTCAAGGCGACCATCGCCGGCTGTGCCGCACCGCAAGCCGGACGCGAGGACACCTGGATCAACAAGCGCATCCGTGACCTCTATGGCGGCCTGTACGAGCTCGGCCATTGCCACAGCGTCGAAGCCTGGCAGGGCGAGGATCTCGTCGGCGGACTGTACGGCGTAAGCCTGGGACGAGCCTTCTTCGGCGAGAGCATGTTCCACACCGCGCGCGATGCCTCGAAGGTCGCGCTGGTGCACCTCGTCGCGCGGCTCATCCATGGCGGCTTCGAGCTGCTCGATACCCAATATGTCACGGAACACCTGAAGAGCTTCGGCGCGGCCGAGATCTCACGGCGGCGCTACACCGCGCTGCTCGACAAGGCGCTCGCCGGCGAGCCCGGCGATTTCCTCAGGCTCTCGCCCGGTGACGCCATCCCGGGCGCACGCGCGCTCGAGATCATCGCCTCGCGGCAATAATGGACGGCTGGGTGAGCGGCCGAACCCGGGGGATTTGGCCTAGCGGCCAAACCCGGGGGGATTTGGCCTAGCGGCCAAACCCGGGGATGCCGAACAGACCTGGCCGCTGCTCCGGCGGCGGGGGCGGTGGCGGTGCCGGTT
>NZ_JALBHA010000032.1:0-32026 GCF_023006445.1 Bradyrhizobium sp. SHOUNA76 | reverse complement strand
CGCAGAGCCGCATCGCCCTCGGGCTGCTCGCGCGCAACCCGTCCGCGGCGGAGCAGGCCGCGCAGAACATGCGGGCGTTCAACATTGGCGATGCCAGGCTGAGGTCGGCGGTGAACGATTATGCCGAGGCCATCATGGCCGTGGCCGTCCGCGAGCGGCAGATCGCCGACATCGACCGCGAGGTGCTGGGAACCGAGGGACGGCTGATCGGCCGCGTCACCGAATTGCTGCGCGAAGTCAGCGACCGGCGCGGCCACGTGCTGTCGCGCGACTTTGCCCGTACGCTGACGGAAGCGCGATGGCAGAGCATCGTGCTCGGCACCATCGGCGTTCTGATCGGCATTCTCGCGGCCGGCTTCGTGGTGCGCAGGACGGTCCGTCCGCTCGCCCAGATCGCACGCTCCATTCGCGCGCTTGCCGCGGGCCAGAAAGACACCTCCATCCCGTCCGCCGACCTCGACAACGAGATCGGCGACATCGCGCGTGCGGCCGAAGTGTTCCGCCGTGCGCTGGAGGAGGCCGATACGGCGCGCGAGGCGGCGGTGCGCGCACTCACCGAGCAGCGCCTCGCCGAGGAGAGCTACCGGAAACTGTTCGAGGGCTCGGTCGACGGCATCTATGTGACGACGCCGGCCGGCGATCTGCTCAACGCCAATCCGGCGCTGGCGCGAATGATGGGCTACGACAGCCCGCAGCAGCTGATCGACAGCATCAACGACATCGCCCACACCATCTACGTGCATCCCGAGGCGCGCGTCGAATACCAGCGGCTGATGACGCGCGACGGCATGGTGCGCGAGTTCGAGTATCAGGTGCGCCAGCGCAGCGGCGACATCCTTTGGCTCTCCGACAGCGCCACCGGCGTGCGCGACGAAGCGGGCAACATCGTCCGCTACGAGGGCACGCTGCGCGACATCACCGACCAGAAGCGCGCGGAAGATGCCATTGCCGAAGGCCGGCGCCTGCTCCAGCAGGTCATCGACACCGTGCCCGCGGTGATCAACGTCAAGGACCGCGACCTGCGCTACGTGCTGATGAACCGCTACATGGCCGGCATCTTCGGCATCGAGCCGGGCGACGCGCTCGGCCGCACCACGGCCGACCTGATGTCGCGCTATGGCGCGGCCAAGTCCGACGAGAGCGACAAGAGGGTGCTCAAGCTCCGCAAAGGCCTTGGCTTCTACGAGGAGGAGTACAAGGACGCCTCCGGCAACATGCGGCAATGGCTGGTCAACAAGCTGCCGCTGCTCGATGCCGAGGGCGAGATCGAGCGGATCGTCACCGTCGCGCTCGACATCGGCGAGCGCAAGCGCGGCGAGCAGGAGATGCGCAAGGCCAAGGAATCCGCCGAGACCGCGCTGCGCAATCTGCGCGAGACGCAGGCCTCGCTGATCGAGGCCGAGAAGCTCGCGGCGCTCGGACGCCTCGTCGCCGGCGTCGCGCACGAGGTCAACAATCCCGTCGGCATCAGCCTCACGGTCGCTTCCGCCTTGGAGCGCAAGACCGCGATGTTCACTGCCGAGGTCGAGCGCGGCGAGCTGCGCCGCTCCACGCTCAACGACTTCCTCAACACCAGCCGCGACGCATCCTCGCAGCTCGTCTCCAATCTCAACCGCGCTGCCGAGCTGATCCAGTCGTTCAAGCAAGTTGCCGCCGACCGCAATTATTCGGACCAGCGCAACTTCGATCTCGGCGACCTCACGGAGCAGGTGGTGATGAGCCTGCGGCCGGGCCTGCGCAAGCACAATCTGACGCTCAATGTCGAGTGTCAGCCGGATCTGACCATGAACAGCTATCCGGGCCCGTACGGCCAGGTGCTGACCAATCTGTTTCTCAATTCGGTGGCGCACGCCTTCCCCGACGGCCGGCCCGGGACCATCGACATTCAGGTGCGGGAGTCCGGCAAGGACAATGTCGAGATCATCTTCTCCGACAATGGCTGCGGCATGTCGCTCGACGTCCGCCGCCGTGCCTTCGATCCGTTCTTCACGACGCGGCGCGACCAGGGCGGCACCGGCCTCGGATTGCACATCGTCTACAGCATTGTCACCAACCGGCTCGGCGGGCGGCTCGATCTCGATTCCGAGCCGGGCAGCGGCACCCGCATCCAGATCATCCTGCCACGCACGGCGCCGCTCGAGCAGGCCGCGGAATAGCTAATCAGCCTCGGCGAGCTTGTGCAGCGTTGCGCCGAAAATCAGGCTGGCCTTGCCGACCAGCGCGGTGCCCGTCATTTCCGCGCGGGTATCCGTGTAGGTCCCGCTGACACCGATACCGACCGGGGCAGGGCCGCCGAACAGCGGATTGTCGTCGCCTCGCGGCGAAGTGTGCCGTTGCACCAGCACCTCGCCTTTGAAGGTGGTGTCATCCTTCACCACGTAGCTGCCGGTGTAATACAGATAGGCATCGCCGCCAAGAATCTTGCCGTCGCGAAAAAGAATGACGCCGCTGCCCTTGCCGGCTCGACCATCGAGCAGGGTCACATGAATCGAATAGAGACCGTTCTTCATAACGTCCCGCAGGCCGGCCGCCATCGCCCAATGGCGTAACCAATCCTGCTTTTATGCCAAAGCGCATCCGCTCGCGCAACGCGGCAGTTTGCCTGCCGGCCGCCAGAGTTGCCGACTTGAGCCGTAGTTGTCCCGGCTTGTGCGTGACGCCCTCATGACGGTCTGATGATGGGGTGAGGCCGGTCGTTGCGAATCAGAGTTGGCCCGCGAAATGCATAAAATTTGCTGCACTGGCCGCGGGGTGCTGGAGCAAGACGATGAGCAACTGGATCGATTCCGGCGGCGATGAGCCGCGTCTGTACAGTGCGCGTCCCACGAATTGCAAAAGCGAACGACGGCGCTCCGGCAGCGTAACACGCCGGCGAAGAGTGACAGGGCTGGCTTCCGTGAGGCTGGCTTGCGTTTTGGCTCTGATTGCGCTTGCAGCTCCGTTCGGGCATGCGCGCGACCGCGGCCAGTTCGTCAATACCAATGCGGATTTGAAGGCCTGGTTCGACAGCCTGCGCAGCGGCAAGGGGCCATGCTGCTCCGACGCCGACGGTTCGGCGCTCTCGGATACCGACTGGGACAGCAAGGACGGGCACTATCGTGTCCGCCTCCCGCGCTATGCTTCCGGGCTCGAAGGGCGGCCGGAGGAGCTTGTCTGGGTCGAGGTCCCTGAGGAGGCTGTGATCTCCGAGCCGAACCGGGTCGGGCGCACCATGGTGTGGCCGATCTACGGCTATATGGGCGTCACCATCCGCTGCTTCATGCCCGGCAGCATGACTTAGCCGCATTGGACGGAATGTCGTCCGGTGCGGCACGCGTCGCGTCAGGTGTATTTTTTGTCGCGCTCCAGCAGCTCGATCGAGATGCCTTCGGGGCCGCGGATGAAGCAGATGCGCACGCCGGGCCGGATCGTGGTCGGCTCACGCGTGAAGGTGACGCCCTTGGCCTTGATCTCGGCCGCGACGGCATCGATGTCCTTCACCGTCAGGCCAAAATGATCGAGGCCCTGATGCGGGTGCGGAGGCGGCGGGTTGACCACGCTATCGCCCTCGAGCGGTGCGATGAAGATCCTGGCGCCGCCAAGGTTCACGTCGATCCGTCCCGGCGCATGCACGATCTCACCACCGAGGATGTCCCTCAGCCAAGCTGCCGTGGCCTCCGGATCGGGGCTGCGCAGATGGACGTGATCCCAAGTGACGACGACTGGCATTCCAATTCTCCCAACGCGATCGTTCGATGTTGCGGCGCATGTTAACGGTCCCGGTCGGTGATCGCCACCGTCCTTGCCGATTCGTAGGGAACCTTAGTTCGTCTTCTGGATTGACGTAAGCTGCGGCCGAGTCGGTGTCGCGAGTCCGTCGTTGGACGTCAGCCGCCATCGGTGATGCAACCATGAACGCCAGGCTCGACCGGATCGGATTGGGGCGCTTCGCCGGAACCGGCGAGCGACTGGCGCGTGCTGTGACGTTGGCGAGCGTCTCATTTGGCGGGAGCCTGCTGTGGCTGATGGCCGCCATCATTGTCGGCTGTGGTGTCTGGATGCTGCTGCCCCTCTCCAAAGGCAATAGTGCTGAGCCCCTGAAGTCGGAGCTGGCGACGGTCGAACCTTCGCCTTCGGGCGATCCGGCAGCATCGGCCTCGTTGGCTTCCGAAGCTCAGGTCCCGGCTATGGCGGACCTCGATCGTCTCAGGATTTCATCGCAGACCTGGCGCCGGGGCGGCCTTGGCTCGAAAGCCCTGGTGACGTTCACGCTGCGAAACGACAATGACTATGCCGTAAAGAATGTCGAGATCGTCTGCGCCTTCGCGCGGCGCGACGGCAGTCATCTTACCGATCGCAGCCGCGTGCTGGCAGATCCGGTCAGCATGAAGAGCCGCAAGACCTTTGCGCGAATCTCCGTGGGCTTTGTCAACGTCAATGCCGATCAGGCGAAATGCTCGTTGGTCGCGGCACGTCGCGCGTAAGCACGGCATGTTCCGGTAGCGGAAAAGTTACCCTCCCTGGTGCTTGGCAAAAAAACCTGGCGTCGCCATTTGAACCGAACGGCTGGGTCAGGAACCAATTAAATGATCGCCTGTTGAAGGCGAAGAGCCCACGCGGGGATGCGGGGGGCGGAGCTCGGCCAATGCCCATCTTTCGGTATTTCGTCTTTGTCGGTGGAGCCTTGCTCGCACTGCTGTTTGCAGCCAACTATGTTCTGCCATCGCAACCGGTTGCGCAGGCTGTCGCCACCGTAAGCAATGATCAGCCGTTGATCAGGATCCGCTCCGACCGCCATCTGCCGGAGCGTGTCGTGCTGGATACGACCCAGCCCACGATTGCCGCGCCCGCGGTGCAGACCGCGGCTGTCGTGCCTCCCCAACCGCCGGTGCAGGAAGGTCTGTCGCCGGCCTTGGCCGAGCTGTCGGCCAAGGCGCGGGTGCGCGAGACATTCGCCCAGTTCACGCCGCCGAAGGCCGATACCGCTGCGGCCAGGAAACCCGAGGCCAAGCCACAGGGCTCCCAGGCCCTGGGTTCTCAGGCCCAAGCTGCTCCGGTCCAGGCTCAGCCCAGGCGCAGGGTCGCCCGGGCGCATCCGGCACCGCCTCAGGGCCGGCCGATGATGCTGGTCGCCCAGCAGCCGCATTTCGGCCTCTTCAACACGACCTGGTGAGAGCAGCCTCGATCCGTCCCGAGGGAGGCGAGGAGGGCTTTCTCGAGGGAGGCGAAGAGGGCTTTTTATTGGTCAGCCTCTCTGCTAATTCGAACCCATCCGAACGCCGCCCGGTGTTGCTGGCTCGTCAGCAGCCGGTCGGGCAAGTCTCGGTTTGCGGCCCGGTAGCCCCGGGCCAGGGCGCTCGTAGCTCAGCTGGATAGAGCATCGGATTTCGATTCCGAGGGTCGGAGGTTCGAATCCTTCCGAGCGCGCCCAACGCCGACATCGCCGGCCTTCGCCCGCCATCGCTCATCATCACTTGCCCGCCTATAAACAACTGTTCTTGCAGATTTATTTCCTTCGCTGGCCGTCGCCTGCCACCGCTGGCCATCGCCCATCTGTTTTCGACAGACCGCCCCTTTAACTCCCCCTCGATTTGAGTTAGAAGCTCCCTATAGCCGCAGCACATTTTCGACGAAGGCGGAGTTAGAAGCGCCATGCGCGATCGAACCGACGGCAAGCCAAAGGTGAACGCCAAGAACTACCTGGCTATGCCGGCCGGGGAGTACCCCTGCGGCGATAACCTCTATCTGATCGTCGCACCCTCCGGCGGGCGGCGCTGGCTGTTCAAGTACCAGCGCAAAGGCGTCAAAGAGAGCATGGGTTTCGGCTCGGCCAAGGAGGTCACCTGGGGCGACGCCAAGAAGCGGGCGCGGGACGCCCGCCGCATCCTCGGCAATGGCGGCAACCCCAAGGAAGAGCGCGACGAAGCCCGCCGGGCGGAGGGCTGCCCGTTGTTCCTGCCCTACGCCACAGCCTGGCGGGAGACGTATGAGATCAGTCTCAAGCACCAAGCCTCCCGCGCCAAGCTCAAGAACATCGTTGAGAACCACGCCAAGCCGCTGCACCGGCTGCGGATCGATGAGATCACCACCGAGCAGATTATCCAGTTGGTGCTGAAGCCGATCTACCGGCAGGTCGAGACCGCCCGCGACACCCGGCAGCGCCTGAAGCTGATCTTCGATGCGGCGATCGCCGACGGCTGGCGCAAGGACAACCCGGCGGACTATGCCACCAAGCTGCGCCCCAAGCTCGGCAAGGCCCCGAAGCGCGGGCGAGCGCGTGGCCACCATCAGGCGATGTCGTATGCTGAGCTGCCTGCGTTCATGCAGAAGCTCGCCGCCATTCCGGACCTGAGCGCCCGCGCCTTGGAGGTCACCGCGCTGACGGCCGCGCGCACCGCCGAGATCATGCACATGCAGTGGCCGCATCTCGATCTCGACCACGGGCTGTGGGACTTGTCGGCCATCAGCGGTCAGGACACCGAGGGCGGCGAGGGCACCAAGAATAGTTATGACAAGAAGACGCCGCTGCCGCGCCAGGTGGTGGCGATCCTGCGCGAGCTGTATGACAGCCGGGTCAGCAACTATGTGTTTCCGGGCCGCGATCTCAACGGCCCGATGTCCAACATGACCATGCTGAAAAAGCTCAAAGAGGTCTCGGCCGATCCGACGCTGACCGTGCATGGGTTCCGTGGCACGTTCCGGACCTGGGCGCAGGACGAGACCGATTTCGAGGAGGAGATCATCGAGCATTGCATGCACCACATCACCGGCGACAACGCCGAGAAAGCGTACAAGCACGGTCATGCAGTGAAGAAGCGGCGCCTGGTGTTGCAAGCGTGGGCCGACTTCGCCACGAGCCCAGCGGCCGAAGGTGCTCCAATGGGTCGTGTCGCTTGATAAGCAGGGCTGCCTTCGGGCCGCCCTGCTTTATTCGCCGACGACCGGCGGGAGGTTGTTCAGGAAGGCGTCCAATTCCGTCTTGGTGATGATGGTGCGGGTTCCGTACTTGCGGGCAACCAACTGCCCGTCGCGGATGGCCTTGTAGATCGACGTTGATCCAAGTGACGACGCTTTCGCCGCCTCCTCAATGGTGAAGGCGAGCCTATCTGATGCGGCTGTTGCGATCTGCTTTGGTGTTTTCATGATTGTCGTGCGACCCGGATAACAATTTTGGCGCGGCGCGATCCTCGGCACGTCCGCGAACGATCGGTTTGGTCTTGTCCTGCGCCGTAAATTGACGCAGCATCGCTGCCCCGTGAAGGAAAACCGGTGGTGATTTTTCGTGCCGCCAAATAATGTTTCAATGTGTTCCAGCCCGCATGAGCACGCGTAAGTCATCTCCCGGCGATGTAGAGAGCCGCGAGCAGAAACTTGAGCGGCTGTTGGTGGCCATGGAGGCGACCGACCCCTTTAGTCGATATGGACTGGAACCGGCTCTTAAGCAGATTGAAGCGCGCTGGGCTGCGGCTCAGGGCAAAAAACCGGGTCGCAAGCTGGTGCGCCAATATCGCGCGGCAGTCGCCAAGGTGCTCGCGTATTCCAACAAGATCGGACCTGATTTCTTTGACAACGACATTGAAAAGGCAGGCTGGTCCCGGCTTAACCCCGATGCAGATGACCGCAAACTGCGCGACATCATGGAGATGCACGAACACGAACACGAATCGACCGATGTCGATGCCGTGCTCACGGAGCGCGGATTGGATGTCGATCACTGGCTCAAGACCACCGGCGAAGACTACCGGAAGCGGGACGTGCGGACAGAGATTGTGGAACCGTTCCTTGAGCTGATGGTTGGGCGCGAGACTGAAGCCAGCCGCAAGGAGATATTTGACGCGCTGTTTGACTGGATCGGAGTCAAGAAGTTTCGACCCTCCAGCGCCTCGATCAATGCGATTGCGCGAGAGCTGGATGCCCGCTTCAGCGCCTCCGAGCCAGACGCTACGCAGCAGACGGAAAACTGACCGCCGCTTTCCCTGTGCTTTCGCGACACTCGGCCTCAGAATGAAAAAACCCCGCTCGCGTAATGCGGCGGGGTTCATTCAAAACTGGGGTCGCATCCCAGTCTTGGCTTGTCGAAGTGCACAACGATAATGCCATGGCTGGCGCGATCCCGCAAGTGCGGAGGTCTCCACCCATGAATTTCACCATCGTCCCGCGCGGGCGCAAACCCAAGCCGCCGCTCCGAACTGTCGACTTCCTCAAAGAGCTGATCGCCAACGCTGCCGGTCGGAGTGCGGATCGTGAGCTGCGCCACCGGTTTCCGCGCTTCGGTGCCAACGGCCTCTACCCCGGTCGCCAAGGTGAGCCGAGCCCGATCCAGCCGGATCAGGTTTTGACTGCGGTGGCGTTCCTGCGGATGTTCACGCCGACCAAGCGCGCTTACTACTCATCGTACTATTTGAAGCACGCTGCGGAGAACTGGGGCGCTCGGGTCGGCTTGTGCGCCTACGTGAGCAACGGCGCGTTGATTCTTGCGGCGCTCATGCTCGGTCTCGTCATCAAGCCGTATCGCGGCTGGCTGAACCCGAACGCCGCGATCGGCATCTCCAAGCGCGACTTCCGCCGCATCACGGGGGCGTGCCAATGAACGCGCATGCCTCAGATCTACAGCCGAACCTCAACGACATCAACGCCCATCTGTTCGCGCTTTACCGCCCGGCGTGGACCAATTCATATCCCGACGCCTACATCCAGATCGCTTACGGTCACCCGCACAGCGGCGGCGATGTGAACCAAGCACAGATTTACCCGGTCCATGAACTGAAGGACATCGCGGCGTTCGTCGCGAAGCGAAACGCCCTCGGGTACAATGTCTACACCAGTCCGGTGCTGCTGCATTTCCCCAATCGGACGATGCCGCCCGACCGGCGGGTGAAGGAAGACAAGTATCTGGCGTCGGCTTTCGCGTGGGTGGAGTTCGACGGCGCGGGCGATGCCGACCGCGTCAATACAACCCTGATGGAAAAGGGGATCATACCCGCGCTGATCGTGACCACGGGCACGGTGCCGCACGTGCGCATGCACGTCTACTTCAAGGTCGCCGACATCCGCGACGCCGGGCATCAGAAGCAGGTCAACAAGGCGCTGCAGAACCTGCTCGGCACCGATAACGTCAGCGACGCGTGCCGGCCGATGCGAATCGCGGGCAGCGTCAACTATCCGACGAAGCAGAAGGCGGACGAGCGCGGTTACGTCGCCGAGGTAACAACGTTTCGCCAGGTCTCCGACGGCCCGACCTATCGCGCCGAGCAATTGATCGCGCTTGCGTCGATCGAGGAGAGCGACCAGCTCGCCGCGTTCGCCGCGTTCGGCGAGCAGTTCGGACGGAAGACCGGCAAGAGTGACGACGAATTGACTGCGCTGCTCAAGCAGAGCCGCGCCACCCCCGGCAAGGGTTGGCGCGACCCGATGTTGAGGTTCATTGGCAGCACGGTCGGAAAAGGCTGGTCCGACCTCCAGATCAAGCTGGCATGTGCGCCATACAGTGACGGCGGCATCGATGATCGCGACATTCGGGAGTTGATCGACTACACGCGCAAGAAGTTCGGTAAACCGGACACGGAGGATGCGGCGACCGAGCAGCCGCAGGCGCCTGAATCCAAGGCCAAGGCATCGAGCGCGCTGGCGCTGGTCTATTACGATGATCTGAGCGATCCACCGCCGAAGTGCTGGATCATCAAGTCCGTCCTGGCGCGCGGCGAGACCTCGAACTGGTTTGGCCCGCCCGGCGTCGGCAAGTCGGTGCTGATGACCGATCTGGCGTTCCATGCCGCTAGTGGTTGCGATTGGCGCGGCAATCGCTCCAAGGAGCGTTGCGGCGTCGTCTACATCGCGTTGGAACGCGGCGCGTTGGTGAAGCGCCGCCTGTCGGCCTACATGCGGAAGTACGGAGTGACCGACTTGCCGATCGCCATCGCCTCCAACGTCGTCGATCTGAAGAACAAAAGCTGCGTCAAGGTGATCCTCGATACCGTCCGGGAAGCCGAAGCGCGCTTCCGCTGCAAGGTTGGCTTGATCGTCATCGACACGATCAGCAAGGGCATCGCTGCCGGTGGCGGCGATGAGGACAAAGCCAAGGACGTGAACATCGTCCTCGCCAACCTGCGCCGGGTCGAAGAACTGACACCCGTTCACATCGCCTGCGTCGGTCACACCGGCAAGGACGAGGGCCGAGGGCATCGCGGATCGAACGCGAACCTCGGTGACGTTGACTTGATGGTCCAGATCAGCGGTGACGGTGGAGTCAAGACCGCCACCGTCATCAAGATCAATGACGGCATGGAAGGCCCGCTCACGCACTACAAGCTCGAAAGCGCGCTGCTCGGCACCGATGAGGATGGCGACCCGATCACGACCGCCATCATCTCGGATGATGCGTCGGTGGCCGAGCGGGAAGCCAAGACCAAGGTGGGTCTCAGCGACGCCCAGAGGCGTGCGTTGGAGTTACTGACCCGGTGCATCAACGACCACGGACGGCCGCCGCCCCCGTCGCGAGAATTCCCGCAGAACGTCCGAGTGGTGTTGCTGAACGAGTGGCAGGCCATGTGCGAGCGCGGCAGCCTGTCGGCCGCCGAGAAGAAGGCCGACCGCGATAAGGCTTTCAGGCGGGCGTGGGAAGGTCTGCAGACCAAGTTGCGAATTGCCTGTCTTGACGGCTGGGTCTGGCTGGTGCGCGACGATGACTGAGCGAGCGCGGACAACGGACAAACAAGGACAATGTCCGGTCTTGTCCATTTGTCCTTTTGGCGGACAGACACGGACACACCCCTATAGGGGTGTCCGTTTGTCCGCAGGGACCGGAGGGGGAGGGTCGTTAGAAAAGATTGTTGGGTGTCGCCGCGCCGCTTCGCCCAAGGGGGGTTGTCGGAATCCAAGGCGCCGGGGGGTCTGGACCGCACCGGCTCGTCCGCATGCAATGGGACCAAATTCCTGGAAGGGGGGTTGGCCCGCTGTAAGGGCATTTAGTCCGGGAGGTTCACCGTGAAAACGAAGGCGAAGGCGCACCTTGCACGGACGGCCGCCGCCCAACGCATGCGGGAACACCGCGCGCGCCAGGCGATCGGCGCTGTGCGGATTGCGCTCGATCTCGACGGGGACGACCTAGATTGGCTTCGCAGCCAGGGCGTGCTGCAGGAATGGAACGAGGCTGATCGGAAAGAACTCTCGAAAGCGCTGAAACTGGCGCTGCGGAAACTCGCAGGGTTACGGCGTAACGAGGGTTGAGATCGCGATCTGCTATTGAGAAGGTCGAGATCAAACCATGTTGAGGGCAGGACAAATGGTCGTCCGGTTGACTGCGAGCGAGCTGGAATATGGGCGACGGTTCGCCGCAAAAAAAGCAGCGGGCCTGGTGGTTCGGCTTTCGCCCGAAATCGACGACCTCATTCCTATTGCTCGGCTGGAAAAGCGCATCCGCGAGCTGCTTTGGCATCGCGACCAGCCCGATAGCATTTCGGCTGCGCGCATACTGGTTCGAGAACAGTCGCGCCTGCAGCTTGCCTACGAAGCGCGGCATGGCAAGCCGGCAGACACGAAGGACCTGCGATGAACGGTCCAACTCCCGAAGAACGTCGCGCAGTGGAAGCCAGGGTGTCGCCCCAGCGGCGAGCCGAGATCGAAGGTCTCGTCAAATCGCTGGCACCAGTGATCGGCGATTTCGTGCTGGCAGCAATCACGCCGCTGAAAGACCGGATCAAGGCACTCGAGTCGCGCCCGACGCTGCGCTACCTGGGCATTTGGGATGCATCGAGGACGTATCCGCCTGGGTCCTTCGTCACGCATGCGGGTTCAGTCTGGAATACCGACGTGGAGAACACCGGCGTTCGGCCGGGTGAAGGCGGAAATATTTGGAAACTGGCTGTGAAGCGTGGAGCAAAATGAAAATTTTAGACGATGCCAACACCGAGTTGTGCCGCCATCGCGATCTTGCGCTCACCGCCTATGCGCGGCGTCTGCTTGCTCGCGGTGAAGACATTGACGGGGAAGAGTTTCGTGCGAACTTGTCGAAATATGCCGGTGAGCTGGAGGAGTGGCGCAGCAAAGCTATGGAGGGCTTGCGGCAATTTGTCGAGGCGATGCTGGAGCGGCCGTCCGCGACGTTGCACTGACACCATGTGGAGGCGTTCTCCGAAGGTCGCGGCGATGCGCCGGATGTACGGCAAGCGCTTGCTCCTGTGATGCCCGATGTGGGCGAGGATCGCAGCTCCGTTGGTGACGTGTTTGCAAATGTCTATAGCCAGTGCATCGAGCTGATGGCCGGCAGGGCTGCCGAAGCAATGCTGTTGAGCGACCGCGTTCCTGAGCCGCCAATCGATGATCTCAGGTAGACGCGCGAGCTGGCCCTGCTGTTCTGCAAAAGCGAGATAGCAATCGAGACCTTCATCGCGCACTGTGATGCCGCCGCGCACGATCAGCTGATGCCATATGGTGATGTCGTGATGGTGCTGTCCATCGTATTGCGGATCAGGCGCACGCTGGACGGCGCCGAGATCGACAAGATCATTTCGGATGTGGAGGCGGGCAAGGCGTTGGCGATCGAGCGCGCGCGGCGTAAGCAGTGGCAGCGCGCCGTTGAGCGCGCCGCTCAATTCAAATGGTAAAACTGCTGAGATAAAACAAACGTTGCGATCTCGATGCGTCCGCTACGTCTAATAGTTGTTTAGCGCTAACAAAGTTCAGTTTGCTGTTAGCAACTAACCGAATTGGGCTGACAGTCAGCCAATAACGACAAGCGGTTTCTCTAAAAAAGAATATATGAACCAGCGTCATGACCATCTGCGTCCGCTACCACCAACTTTGATTGACGACTAACCGCCTAACAGTTGGTTAGCAACTAACGTTGGTTAGCAACTAACCGAGTTGAGCTGACAGTTAGTGAATAACAACGCAGTCCTCTCTCTCTAGAAAAAATTTTTGTGGCCGAGATCAATCGGTTGCATCAACAAATGCGACCGCAGCATGTCGTCAGCCCGTTGTTCGCCTCATCGAGTACTAGACGATTGCGTTGCTGAAGCTATTATTGACTCAGGTTGATCGAGCAGGTTCTCGCACCATCCAGCGCCAAGAGAGACCAGAGCCAACAACGACGCGGCCTGCATGCGGACAAGCGTCCATAACGGCTAGTGTCTAAAGGCCAGCGTAAAGCGAGCATCAACCGAATGCGCGCCCCGCAATCTTTGTGGGGCGCGCATTGCAAAAATATCCTCATCGCGGGAGGACGCCGATGGTGACGAAGCTAGAGCACGCCCGCGCTCTCAAACAGATGAAGATGCCGCTTACAACTCCCGTCGAGCAACGCACCTTCAGCGTAGAATATACGCGCCATTGGCTCAGGCTGATGGATGCCCATGACGAGTTCATGCAGGCCGTGAACGAGTACACGACCGGCACGCGCGCTGGGTCACCCGGTAAATGGAAGCTGACGAGGCGCAAGCTGGTCGCGCTCGATCAGGCATTCAGCCAGTGCGTAGCGTTTCTCGGTAAGTTGGGCGGTGACGTGCGTCCGCCCGAGTTCAAGACCGAACAGGACGAACAGGAACACGCCATTCTCGGCCATGTCCTCACCGACCGTGCGGCGCCATTCATTCAATTTTGGAGAGATGCCATCGATGCGGTTGACGCTGGAGCGTCCTTGGCGATCAAGCCGGGCGACGTCCCGCCGTGGCTGTAAAAACTAAACTGCTGTCCGCTTCTGCGAGGCAATCATGCCGAAATACGATCTCATCGACGTAGCCGAGTTTATTGACGAGTTCTCCACGGCAATGGAGGGGATCAGCAAGGACTGGCAAGAAGACATCGACGCCGCTGCGCGCAAACTGTTTCCGAATGTCAGTGACGATTTGCTTCTAGAGGCGAAACTGCTGGCCGACGATCAGATCATGGCCGACATCATTAGGGAGCGGGGTTAAACGCTCAATAGGCAGGCAGTCAGAATGCTTCCAAGGATGAACGTGGCCGCCTTAGTTGCATGCGGCATTCTGTCACTGAACAACATTTCTAACATAGACAGCGCCAGATCGACGTCGCAAATGGACGGCCTCACAAATCAGAGGCGTCACATGACCAAATATGTTGTTATCGCAAATCGGCCCAACCGCATCGGAACGCTCCATTCGAGCGGCTGCTCACATATCGGCCCCGACCCAACCGCTCAAAGCCCAAGCGCCGAGCGGCGGGGATTTGGCGATGGATTTGATGCGCTCCGCTTTGCACAGCACGAGATGCCCCTGAATTTTGGGTTCTGCGGTCACTGTCTCAAGGACTTGCGTCAGATTGTTGAGACGAAAAAATCCGTCTAGACCGGGCAGGGCAACGGTTTATCCCCTGCGATCCGTCGCTTTCTATATTCATTCAATATTCAATGGTCAGCTTGATCCGTTCCGGTCGCTTGCCCCGCGATTGCAGCCTTGCTGATGTAAATGTCTCCAGCCACCGCGCCTTCTTGATCACCGTGAATGGTGAGTACCAGCGCTGTTCACTTCACGGTATCAACGTGTTGGCTGTTTCATCGATAACCACCTGCTGTCTCATTTAGGTCTCCTTGATCGCGCTGGCGGTCGGCTGGACGACTTATCTCGTCTCTTTTTAGGGTGTGCAGTTGCTCCGCGCTCGGCCCTGATCCGTTCCAGCAGCACGCTGGCGGGTTCATCGTTCGGGTCTTGCGGCACAAGTTCGCCACGAAATGCTTTGGCGAGGATAGCTTGGTCGAGATGATCGACTAGTTTACGCGCCTTGGTAGTTTCGGAGGCGAGGCGGTCAATCCAAGTGAAGGCATTGTCAATCGAACGGACGATAGCGCGCTGCTCCGGCTTGGCGCAGAGCGGAATAGGCAATCGTTCGACCTTCGTTATGCTCAGAGTGTGAAGCCCTGAACTGGATGACGCGACGGTTTCGATGGCTTCTCGTCCCGCTGGCGACAGCAACCAGAAGAGAGCGTAGCGTGGTTCGACTAATTCGGACGGTCGCGCGCGAATGATGTGGTTTTGGTGAGAACAATCGCTTACTTCGCCGTTCCAAAGTGCGACTCGTCCTATCTGGTCTAAACTTCCGTTGCCTTCGACAATCAATAAATCGCCAGAAGCCAGCTTCGTTTTTTCGAACTCCTTTTCAGTGCAGCCGGTCTCAGAAATCTCAGCAAGACGAAGTTCGTTGGCATAAACATTTGCAACGCGCAAATAAGGACGTCGCATCGCCATCGCGCTGCGCGCCGGATTTTTTGTCAATCCACCACCTATCTCCATCAGCTCAGAAATTGCCATCCACCGCCAACTTGATGGTAAATCGGGCAATGTTGAAAGCCGCCCGTCAATTGCCATACTACGAACACCATCCCTCGCAGACTTAGCCGGGGAGGCTCGTTTTTCACGCGTTAGCTCTCCACTAAACGCGGCGCCCAAGATTGCCTGCTTGTACTTCTCAACCAGTCGAGGAATGTGATCGAGATGTCCCAGGGCGCGCCGGGATTTCGCACACAAGCTGTCGATCTTCTCCACGATCCGTTGTTGCTCCGGCAGAGGGGGCACCCGGATCAACCCCTCAGCAACGTCGCGGTCAGAAACAGCAGGATACATTGTACCGTCTTGGGTCATTGAAATTGCTTCAACAAAACTGTCGGAGCAAGCCCAATTAAAGAGATACCGTGGGTTGACCGCTTCGTTCGGCCTGAGCACGGCAATTCCGGTCGAGGTCAACTGACCATCGAGGTCCTTCGGCACAACAGCGATATTCTTCAGATAAGTCCGCACGGTCGAGAAGAGTGTATCACCGCTGTGAATTACTCTACGGGCTCTAGAGGGGGCATCTGCACCCTTAATTACCTTGGGATCAGCAATGGTCTGCGTTTTGTTATCTATCGAGCCGATGTCAACGTATTTGAACAGTTTGGTTGGCGTTTTCGTTGGATCGATACCGGCAAAAGGGCCGGTCACATCAGCAATCGTGGCTTCATACCAACCGTTTGGAAGCTCACTCATTCTGCCGCCTCCACGACGGCAACAGCTTCGTCAGTCTCCAGTTCCTCCGACAGCGTTTCGACGTCGTCCAGTGCTGCCTTAAGGTGGCCGATGATGGCGGCGGCGATGTCGTCCGGCTCAGTTAAGTGTTCTTCCGTGTCCGTTTCCGTATCGCGCAGCCACGAAATGTCGAGATTGTCATTTCGCGTCTTTATCACCTCTCGCGAGAAACACCGCCAGCGGCCTTCCTCGCCCTGGTCCGTCCGCTTGGCCCCACCGTTGGGGTCGTTACCATAAGCCTTCTCAAAGTCCGCAAAGTCTTGAACCATCAACGGACGGGTTTTGCCGAATGCTGGCGCGTCTGCCCGCAAATCGTAGACCCATACGGCCTTGGTGTTCGCCTTATCGGTCTTCCCACGCTGGAAAAATAGAAGGTTAGTCTTGACGCCCTGCGCATAGAAGATGCCCGTTGGCAGCCTCAGGATCGTGTGTAGATTGCACAGGTCCATCAGCCACGAACGAAGCCGCTGCCCGGTATTATCCTCAAACAGAACGTTATCAGGCACGACCACCGCCGCCCGTCCTCCGGGCTTTAGGCTGCGAACAACATGCTCAACAAAGGCCAATTGCTTGTTTGACGTGTCCGCCGTGATAGAAAAATCCGTACGTGTTGGCCGACCGCCGCCCTTCTTGGTTCCGAATGGCGGATTGGTTAGGATCAGATCGGCCTTCGGTAGTCGCTCACCCTCGGGACTAAGCGTGTCTCCAACAGCCACTCCTGCGCCCTCGATGCCGTGGAGCATGAGGTTCATCAACAGAAGCCGATGGGCGTCAAGGACTAGTTCTAGTCCGACAAAGGCCTGGGTACGCTGGAACGCCTGCTGAACTGGTGTGAGGTTGAATAGGTCATCTGTCGCGTCCTTAATGTAGCGGTCTGCTGCTACGAGAAAGCCGCCCGTTCCCGCTGCGGGGTCCTGAATTATTTCGCCGTGTTGGGGCTTGAGAAGGCGCACGGCACAGTCAATCAGGGGGCGGGGCGTGAAATACTGTCCTGCTCCGGATTTCTTTTCGCCAGCGTTCTTTTGCAGCAGACCCTCATAGAGGTCGCCCAGTCCTTCGCGCCGCGCAGAGAACCAATCCAGCTTGTCAATTTCCGACACCAATGTTTTCAGGTTCGTTGGCTTTCGCAACGAGGTCTGCGCGTCGGTAAAAATGTCTCTTACCATACCTGTACCGCTGGTGCCGAGCTTCAGCAGCAAGGCGCGGTAATGCGTCAGCAAATCTTCACCTTCGCGTTTGGTCAAGTCACTCCAGCGATATCCCTTGGGTAGGGCGTCCTCTCGCTTCGTTTCCTGCATCATCTTCAAGAATAGCAGAAACGTAAGCTCGGTTACGTAGGCTTGGTACGTGATGCCGTCATCGCGCAGGACATTACACAGGCCCCAAAGCTTTTGCACGATGTCGCGTGTCACGTGCTGGTCGGTCATGCGGATTTGCTCCAAAGTTCGCTATTTATGTCGCCAAGTAGGGCGTCCAGCTTTCCATCAAAGATACGGTTCAATCTGGTGAACCCACCAGTTTCCTCTCGAAATTGCTCTTCATCCAGCACAGCACGATCAGCAACACCCACCTGCGCAACAGCCTTGCCAATGCGTTCAAGCCATTTGCGTTGTGGCTCGGTCCAGCTGCCGCGCTTCACTATCCGATCCATTGCCGCCTTAACGCGATCTGCCCAAGGGACCAGCGGGTCGCCAATTGCGGCCTGTCGGATGAATCCGACAATTGACGCGGCAATATCTTCATTCTTCGTTTGTTTCCATGCATTCCGTAGCGCGGCCTCTGAAAAGCCTTGCTGATCAAGCTCCATTCTGACGGATTTCAGAGTATCCCTCGTCAACTCTCGGGGGCGCTGCACGACTGCCTGCAAAGCCGCAACTTTATTGATGTTGTCCCGGATAAACTGAGCAAATGAACTGAGGAAGTCCTCGGGCCTTACCATCGCAGCCCCATATCCGGTTGTTGTGGAAACAAACTTGTCCGGGTGCTCCGAGATAGGCAGCGGAATGGGTCTTCCGCTTTCAGGCTTCCAATCCAGGATAGGGCCAATTCCGGGCTTGTCTTTGACCCAGTTAGCCATTGCGTCTAGAGGCTCATGCCTGAGACGGTTGGCGGTTTCCTGGACCGGCTCGCCCGCCAATTTTTGAAAGGCCTCTTGCGCGTCGGCGGTTAACTTACCGATCCTTCGGCTTAACTTGACAAGTATCTCATCGCGCAATTGGGCGCGATGAGCAGCATCGGTAACGCGCGCAAATTGTTCAAGCAGTTGCGTCAGCGTAATCTTCGGATTGACGACGACCGGCTTCATTGCGGTCAGTGGCTGCAATGCGTCATAGATGCCGACGGCATCGAAGATGCGAAACGTTTCTTTTCCGATTTCTGGACAGAGACGGGTCGCGCGGCCAAGCATCTGCTCGTACAAAATGCGGCTATTTACGCGGCGGATGAAAACCAAGTTTACAATCTTCGGAACATCAATGCCTGTCGTCAACAGGTCAACGGTGACAGCCACCGTCGGCATGGCATCGTTCCGATAGCGCCGGATCATTTTTCCAGGAGCGTCAACACTGCCTGTTATCTTCGCGACGGCTGCATCGTCGATCTCCCCATAGCGGTCTCGGAACGCTTTCTTGAGTTCGGCGACAACAATGTCCGCGTGCCCGTCGGTCGAGGCAAAAATTAGTGTCTTGCCCGGCAGCGACGGGTCAATGTGCTTCGCCAGTTCTTCGCATACGATCTGATTAAATGAACGCGTGATCACACGACGGTTAAAGTCATCTATCTCGAAATCAAGGTCATCAGGGGCATGGGTAAGATCGATTTCACCTGTTATTGGATTGAGCAAAGGCAGTTGATCGCCCCGCGCGAAATGAATGCCATCGCGCGATAACTCAGTTTCGATGCGTAAAGGGGGCTCGTGATCGATCAGAAATCCGTCGATTACAGCCTCACGGTACGGATACGTGAAAATGGGATCACCGAATATCTGGGCTGTGTGTAACGCTGGCGTCGCCGTCAACCCAATCTTGACCGCGTCGAAGTGTTCCAAAACGCGTCGATATTTCGATACGTAATCTGCCTCGTTGCGGAACGACATTTCGGCATCAGACATCTCGCGGTCGAGCAGATAGCCGCGATGACATTCATCGACAACGAGTAAGTCATATTGATCAACCGGCGGCACATCCTCATTCTCATTCGCAAATAGAACACGCTTCACCAAACTTTGGATGGTGCAGATGTGTACCTTCGTGGCGGTTTCAGGCAGGACATCCCCGAGTTCCTTCAAGCCAAAGATGTCGGCAAATGTTCGAGCGCTCACGATCCGTGTTGTCTTGAACTCATTAGCTGCCTGTTCACCGAGCGCATGACGATCAACGACGAAACAAATTCGCCGAAAGCGCTTCGTCTCCAGCAAGCGATACAGAAGGGCTATCGCTAGCTTCGTCTTGCCCGTTCCAGTTGCCATAGCCAGCAGCATGGTGCGGTTGGCATCATCTGCGAGGGTACTTTCGACGGCTCGGATGGCCCGCTTCTGATAGTCGCGAAGCGGAAAACCAAACTCAATCGGTAACGATGCAAGGCGTTCTTGAGCAGCCTCCCGGTCGATATTGAGCTGCCCAGTCAATCCTTCTGGCGTCGGCCAATCGGTGAGTGCCCGTCGATGGTTGGTCGGATTGCGCGCATCGCGAAACCAGATGCCGCTCTGCGTTTCGACCTGCTTGAGATACGGACGGCCATTGGTCGCAAACAGGAATGGTAGACGAAACGGCGGCTCCTTGGTGCTGCCAGAGCTAAATCGCCATGGGCCGCCCTCGGGAAGTTCTATACCGTCAATGGGGTTAAACGCTTGGGCGTAACGACCGGTTTGGTCAATTGCAGCCTGGACGTTCTTGCGCTTACGCTTGGCTTCCACCAGGGCGATGCACGTCAAGCCGACAAAGAGTGCGTAGTCGGCGGGACCATTGGAGGTTGGCCATTCGGCAATGGCCATCGATTTGCCTTTGACCGGTCGAGCACCCTTCGCATATCGCAAGTTTACGGTGTCGGCGTCCCAGCCGCGTTCCCGCAGTTGCTCGTCGATCAGCTGACGTGTGTCGGCCTCGTCAAGGTCGATGGCTTCTGCTGCGGCAGAGGCGGATATGAGAACTGCCTGTTTCTCGGTTGGGGCGCTAGAGGCCGCTGCTGCCTGCCATTCGATCAGCTGTTCGGCAAGTTCGTTGCGAGTTCCGAAGATACCGTCACTTTCCGCCAGATGGCTTGGAAGCTGTTCCAAGCGCGCCTCAAAGCGCGCTTCGAGCCAGTCCGATCGGTCCGCGCTCGCCTGAACGGGAGGTTTCTCCGATTTGGCCACGATCATCTGCAATTGAGCCAGCATTTGGCCCAGCTCGGTCTTTGCGGCTTCTGCTTCTGCGGCCAAAATTGCGTAGAGGTCTCGCTCTTCGGTAGCGCCTCGTGCCCCTTCTTCGGCGAGCAATCGAGCCGCCTCGGCTTCTTCAGCCTGCTGTTTTGCCCGCTGGGCGTCTGTTAGCGCAGCTTCCTTCTCAGCTCTCAGCCTCTCTAGCTCGCTCTTGAGTTCGGCGCTTGCGTCGGCGGGGGCCAGTGGCGGCTGAAACGGGCCAGGCTTAAAGTTCTGATTATCGAACGTGCGGTAGAACCAGATAGCCAGCTGACGCGCCATCTTGAGGCACGAGAGGGCAGTGGCATGGTCACCGTCCCGATCATGGGTCGCTGCATTCCCTAACTTGCGGAGCTGATGGAATAGGTCTGTGACGGCGGAGGGGTAGTTCCCCTCTACCCGGAGCCGCCGCAGTAGGTCTGCTTGCAGCTCCCGTGCATCCGTTAGCAGGCCAGATCGTGCGGCCAACATTTGGGCCAGCACTTCGCCGAACTGGCGAAGCAGTATGAGCGTCACGACTGGATCGTCGGAGAAATAGCGCTCGCAGCCCGCGCCGATCCGGTCCAAATCCGGGTATCGCTTGGCAAGAAAACTGAAGTTGGCCGATTTTGGCGGCCCGCTGGGTTTAAGAGTGAGAGCCAACCGCCCCCCGAAGCAGCTGCGAAATGTGGGATCATTATGAGATCAGGTCGCGGTAACATGCGCGACTTGAACGCTCGGTTCAAGGTATCCCTTTGTACAATCTGCGGTTACAGCGCGGCGGGGCGCGCGCCGACGTGGCGAGGACGTGTTGCGAATGTTCGTCGCTGGCGAGGCACCTCTGGGCGGCGGGGGGCGTTAACCCCGCGCGTGCGAGTAGCGAGCTATCTTTGGTTCATCGTCCACATGTGAGGTCCGCCCGTGCCGTCGAAATCAGGCGGACGCATACAGCTCACGCGCACGCAAATCTAAGCAGCCTCAGCCAGCCGGATAAGAGTTGCATCCGGGACTTCGTATTCGATCACGTTTGCCGACTGAGAAAGAACATTGAGATAATTGCCAAGCTCAGTCTTTTTCTTGACGACCGCAATCCGCTGCGGCGGATTATCCAGCCGCGCGATGTCATTGAACTTTACTGCCGCGTTTACAACCGACGTATGGTGCTTGCTCACCGGTTCGAACAACGAAACTTTGTGATTATGAGTCACCATCGTGGCTACTGGCCACTTGTGCGTAGACGATCCGACGAAGTCGACATTGCGAGTGATTTCCGCTTTCGGAAACACAGTCGCAAGTCGCCGGTAAAGTACATCGCTATCTTCTTCAAAACGCCGCTCGGCCGCTTTGAAGGCCGCAAGTGCGGCTGCCTCAGATGAGCAATTCGCAACGATTGTCACCGCACCGGCCAATTGATCCCTGTTGGCTTCGGCGACAAAGAACGCTTGATTATCGAATCGGATTCCAAAGTGTTCAGCCATCGGCTTCGCACTGTTGGCGTAGAGTAGGGACGCTCCGATCATGTCGGCTTCCATCTGGCCGAGCCCCATGTCGGTGACGAAAAAACGGTCATGGTGCTGCGTCACCTGAACAACGGCCGCCGCGCCGCTCGGATACATCAGGGGGGTTTTGATAAGGGAAGCCGATCCAAAGTGCTCGGTAGTCACAAGCTCGCGGGCTACCGCATCAACAGCGGAAGCAAACTTCTGGTCGATTTTGATCGTCATGGTCAGGCAATCCCGAAAAGCCCCGGCTCTTGCCAGCTCGGTCTTTCCACCTTTTGGATTTCAGAGATTCTAAACTCTTTGCCTACGAATACAAGGAAGTCCTCAAATGATTGTAAATCCGGCCTTACAGGCCGCGCGACAGGCAGGTTTCCGGCTCTCATTCGACCTTCATCGGCCAACCAGTTGTGCTCAAATTCATGTATGTGGGTTTCGACTATGCGCATCATTTGTAGTTCGGGAGGCCCGACAGCTCTATTGGTGTGAACGCTCATGGGCCGCCACTCGGCTCTTGCTAAGTGCGTGCAGGGCGCGCGCGGAGGCTGATATTGAATTTGCATCCTGACCGCGCGATCAGGGAGCGATTGGCACGCACCCCCCCTTAATTCCAGGCCAGGGATCGTTACACCGTCGATCTCCAACGAGCCGGTCAAACAAAACCAAACGGAATCGGACTGCTCCCACTTTGGCTTCCCAGAAAGCGTCTTTTGAGCAGTCATAAGGCCCGGCAAATCGAACGTCATGCAAAATCCCGCTACGCAAGACCTTTAGGATAGCAGCGCAAAGCTAAAAAGAAGCTAAAGAACCGTTAATTTGGATTCAGTTTTGGCGACTTTTTCGTGTGCTTGGTCGGTGGGCAAGGATCACCGCACGATCCGGTAAGCCTTCGGCCTTCCGTCCCTGCGCTGGCGCGTCCTTTGGCCGATGCCGGTGCAGCGCCCGCATCATCCCAATGCGCGCGAACATCGTCGGGCCGTCATGCTCGGCGACCAGTAGCAGCGCTTCCATGGCGGCCTGCCATTCCGGCGCGTCGTGCTCAGCCTTGGGCAGCACCGTAACGTACAGGCCGGCGTCTCGGAGCGTTCGCAAGGGCTGCCGTCCGGGCAGAGTTATCGGCTCGTCGAAGGCTTGATCCCAACTCACGCAATCCCTTTATCCCCAGCATGACCGACGACGAAATCCTGACCCTGCGCGTGACCGTGATCGGCGGCGAGCGCTGCGAACACGACTATGAAGTGATCTGGCACGGCCTGTCCATCGGCCGCATCAGGCGGGCCGAGGCTTCATCCCGTGCCGAGCTGTGGGCGTGGAATTGCTGGCTCTACGGAAGGCCGTGCAAGGCGGACGAAGCCGGAGGCGGCGCTAGCCTCGACGACGCCAAGGCGCAGTTTCGGGAGGCATGGCATCGAATCAGAGCCCGGCTCACCGAGGCCGACATTGCGAGGGCGAAGGGATACGCCGAGCGCGGGGGATGTCGGCGGAAGTAAGGTGGCGTCCCCGCTATCAGCCGCGTGGCGAAACGGGACATCCCCCTCAAGTTCCCACTCGTGCCATTTATACAATCAAAGACATAAGAGTTTCAACAAGTTATGACATCAGTTATGATCTCTCCGAGCGCGCCAGTTGCCTCTTTCCAGAGCGGCCCTGATTGATCCTGACGCCTCCAGAGCGCCAAATCTAACTCGGAGAGGCTATCGCCTCGCTGTGGATGGCGAAGTGGATCTGCCCGACCTTCGGGAGGTTTCGACAATCCACGGGGAGCGCTTGGTGAGGTTGTAGCCGCCCTCGGTCGTCAGGGGTTGAAAACGATGGCCTGATGATGTAACTAATTTATAGTTACAGCGGGCCGGGAATGTCGCAGGCAGACAACCTGATGCATTCATTCGGGGGCTGCCGAGGGACGTTTCGCTACCGGGATTTTGAGCGGCTGATCACCTCCCATGGGCTTCGACCAGCCCATGGTCCTGAAAGACCGGCGGGAGCAGGCGGAAGTTCATGCATCGCATGACGAAGGCGATGATCTGGCTCGACGAGCCGCACGATGGCGAGATGAGACCGGCGATGGTTCGCCGCCTGCAGGAACAGCTGGAAAATTTGAGTCTGCTATGAGCACCGTGCGTTATCGCGACTATCAAGGGTCGGTCGATTTTGAGGACAACAAACTCCTCATCCGCGTGCTGCATATCGACGACATGATCACGACAGAAGTCGAGAGCGCGGCCGATGTTGAGGCCGCTTTTGCCGAGCTGGTGGAGGACTATCTCGCGACTTGCGCCGAGGTCGGCAAAGAGCCGGCGAAACCATTCAAGGGGCTGTTTAATGTCAGGGTGCCTCCAGATCTGCACCGGCGGGCAGCATTCGCAGCCGCACGTGAGGACGTGACGCTCAATTCGTTGGTTACGAGCGCGCTGGAGGAAAAGCTAAACCCGCCAACGCCAACGCAGGAGGTCGAGCGCCCTGAATTCACCTTCGATGGGTTCCTGCGGCTCGCGCTGGTGACTTGTCCCGTCGAGCTTCGGCCGGCAACGGAAGACGCGCCTGATCTCGAGCTGGACAATGAGGTCACCATAGAAATCGAGAGCTTCGCACCGCTAGGTGATATCGACCCGGTCTATTGTGCAGGGTCGTACTACCTCGTGCCTGGGGGACGAGTGGGCCATGACGCATACGCGGTTATTCGTGAAGCCATGGTTGCCAACGAATTGGTTGCCATCGCCACCCTGGGGCCGCACGCATTCGCTCTTGAGCCCCGAGGAGTTGGTATGGTCGCGACGCTTTTGCGGAATGTTGATCAGGTGCGTGATCCAGGCGAACTATTCGGCATGATCCCGAATGTGCATATTACCGAGGAGATGCTCGGCCTCGCCAAGCAAATCGTAACGAAGATGTCGGCTGGGTTTGATCCGCGCACGTTGCGAGCGGCACCCAAGCTGCGCCGCAAGGCTTCTGAAGAGCAGCCCAAGCTGGCGCTCCGTCGTGGCGACAATGTCATCGACCTCATAGAGGCCCTGAAGAAGAGCAATCGTCGCGGCGCCGCGTCCGAGAAGGGCAACACCGCTCCACGTCGGAAAGCTTAATGGTCCGCCCTGGGTGACAGGACGTCCGGGGGGCAGCCGGGTTTTTTGTGGCTAACAGACTTCCATCTCGTGCGGCCATTTCGCCACGATAGAAGTTTGCCATGTTGCGGGTCCAACGTGTGGTGGGCGAGGCAGCGTCGCACAGCTTCTGCGTCCGTCAGCTTGTGCGGATACGGCCTTGCCGCCCCCGGGCCAGCGTGTCCGAAGGCGTCTCGTGGAACGTCGCACGGTAGGCTGCGGCAAATTCACCGAGATGATGGAAGCCCTGGGCACGGGCGCACGTCGCGACGGTGGCGCCGCCACCCCTAAGGAGGCGGCCGCGGGTCGCCCACAGCCTCTTGAGGCGAATGTACTGGTGCAGGCTCATGCCACGCACCTTGCTGACTGCGCTGCCGAGCGTCCGGATCGAGACGCCGAACTCGCCGGCGAGATCGGCGGTATAGATCGGCGCGGTCGGGCGGGCTGCGACGTAGTCGTCGATCCGCTGCACGAGCTTGATCGCGCGCTCGCTGTGGACCGAGGCGCTCAGATCCGACATCGAATCGATCCGAAACAAATCGTCGAGCGCGAGCAGCAGACCTTCCTGGAGATGGGCGGCCACCTCGCTGGTTTCGAACAGGAACGGCTGCACGGACGCGGTTCGCAGGATGTCGAGCAGGGGTCGCCGCGTGTGGAGCAGGGCGGGCCGGTTCGCGACGCGGGCCCGCAAGTCGTCGGCGTGATCGAACCAGCCCCGGTCTCTCAGCTCGGGGGAGAAGATGATCATGGCATGATGATTGGTCTGAGGCTCGACGAAATGGCATTCATCGTTGCCGCGGAGCGTAACGAAGAAGCGCGCATCGAGATCCAGGCCCTTGAAGTTGACCTGGAGGTCGTCGGTCATCGACAGGATTACCATTCCGCCCGGCATCCGATAGGCGGTGTCGAGGATGCGCGCAAACGACCTCATCACGACGATGCGGCATGCCGGCAGGGAGACCACGGCGCGGGCCGCTGCGAAGTTTGGGATGTCGAGCGGAATGCTTCTGGCGTCCTCCATCGTCTCGATCGGTCGAAACGCATCGACGTCGGCAAAGCCGATCAGTTGGAGCGCGGAGGATGGAGCGAGGGCGTCGAACAACATGGGTGGGTCTGGCCGGCTGCTGAAATGTGACAATCAAATGAAGGTCGGTACATCGCCATCAATGGCGAAGCATCGCGTTTCAGTAAATCGAATTCCAGGCCGTAGTATTGCGGACGTCATGCCATGACGCCCGCAAGATCGATGTCACCGTCAACGTTCCCGACTCATCGGTTGGCCGGAGGCGGCGTCGAGGAAATGTAGCCGCATGCACGCGGGGCAGGCGAAGGACGCAAAGCTTCGTCCCTCCTGTCTCGGCTGCTTCTCAAGATGCGTCTGCACGTTCATGCCCGTCTGAGGGCATCGAAAAACGATCAACTCGGCCATCACCGCAGAATGACGGTGCGGGCCGATTTCATCTTTGATCTAGATCAGTTTTGGAATCGCTCCAGGCCGGCGACAACCGCGCAAGGAATGATCTCGCAAAAGCGAAGGGGCCCTGAGGCCCCTTCAGATGTCACCAGCGGCGATAGCGTGGGCCATAGCCGTAATAGCGCGGCCCGTAAACGCGTGGTCCATAATACCGCGGGCCGTAATACGGCCGCGGACCGTAATACCCATAATAGTTCGGACGCCACCAGCAGCGTCCCCAGGCGTCGCAGACCATGCGAACCTGCTCGACGCCGGAGACCTGCGGTGTCGCAGGGGCGGGCGCGATGGGCATGGCGGACGCCGCCGGCGATGTCGCCAAGGCACCCAACGTGGCACCGAACAGGGCTGCGGCGACGAGGCCGATCTTGAGAGTCATGATGTCTTCCTCCGCTTACGCGATCCAGAATATCGAGGTTGTTCTGATCAAATTGTGGCGGAAGCGAAATGTAATGCTGATGAACAAATTCAGCAAATCCGTCGGCTGGCCGGCCTTGGCCGCATGGCCGATGCCGTGCCGGAGACCTTGATCCTGCGCAATTCGCAAGTCTGCCGCGGCCTTTAGTGTTGCTGGCGTGGCAGCGGCGTGGTGCTTGCTGCCGGGCAAGGTGAACTGATGCCGGTCATTCCAAATCTGTCGATCTCGCCGGCGAAAGTCTTCTTCGTCATCTCGAAATCGCGCCGGTCCGACAGCGAGGCAGCCGGAGGGGGCGTCATCGTGGACTTCGGCGACGATGACTTGAGCTATGGCCGCAGCGGGCGCGGCGGGACCACCGACCGTGCGGAGCTCGCGGGCTTCATCCGCGATCTCAATGTCGACGAGCAGATCGACCTCGTGGCGCTGACCTGGCTTGGTCGCGGCGACGGTGATCTCTCCAATTGGCGCGAACTGCATACCCAGGCCGCGCAGGCGCACAACCAGCGCACCGCTTCCTACCTGATCGGCACGCCAATGCTCGCTGACTATCTGGAGGAGGCGATGGCGCAATTCGGCAAGTCCTTCGAGGAATTCGAAGAACATCTCTGATGCCGGAGGCGGCGTCGACAAGTTTCAAGGAGAGTGGCAATGGACAAGATGAGAATCGACAAGGGTGACTGGCTGGTCGTGTGCGATGGGCGCAAGGCGCTCATTCTGGAGAACCTTGGCGACGAGATGTTTCCGAACCTTCACACCAGGGAGGTGCACGAGCAGCCCAATCCCTCGACCAGCGCGCAAGGGACCGACGCGCCGGGCCGCCTGCATGCCGCTACGGGCGGGGCGCGCAGCTCGGCCGAGCAGACCGACTGGCATGATGAGGCCGAGCGCGCCTTCCTGCGGAGCCTGGCGGGTCGGCTCGATGCCGCCGTGAACGCCGGCGAGACCACGGCCCTGACCATGGTGGCCTCACCACGTGCCCTCGGCATGATCCGTGCCGATTACTCGGAGGTCATGCGCAAGGCGCTTCGGGGCGAGATCGGCAAGGATCTCGTCAAGCTGCCGGTCTACGAGATCGAGAAGCAATTGCTGCTGTCGGGCGCCGCCCAATAGGGGCGCCCGCAGAGACCGCACCAGCGTCCCTCAGTAGCAGGGGTGCCGGCGGCGGTCCTGGCCGACATAGGCGGCCGCGCCCTGGTAGCAATGGTTGGTCGACGGGCCATCGTAATAGGCGAAGGTGCCGGGGGTGATGCCGGGACCGTAATTGTGCACATAGCTGATCGGGTAGGGCAGCGGGTTGACGTAGCGGTGGTACCGGTGGTGTCCCCGCGCCTCCGCGAGGCCAGGGGCTAGGATTGCGGCCGACAGGGCAGCAACCGCGGCTACAAGCTTCAACTTGCTCATCTTGATTCTCCGGGGACCCGCGCGAATAGGTCGGCCATCTATAGCCACTTCGATCCTCCAGGGCACCCGTCCAGCGCCCGGAAATCCGGGACAATCCCGCAGATTCCCGGGTGGGTGTGACAGAATTGTCGGAAATGCCGTCCAGGCCTGCCCATTTTTGGCCTTTTCGGGATGCTTAACGAATTCCCCACACAAGTATGACCAAAGACTATTCGGTTAAGAATCCTCCCGCCGGCCCCAGGGCTCATTCACGGGTCCTTCGAGGCCGGTCCATTCCTGAAGGCTTTGCCGTCACGCCGCCATGCGCATCACGCTTCTGAGCCTGCTGTTGCTCTCCATCGCCGCCGCCGCGCCGGCGCGGGCCGAGCTGCATATTACCCGCGACCACGGCGGCTATGTCGAGGAATACAAGGCCAAGTACAAGCGCGTCCGCGAGAAGGGCGAGCGGGTCATCATCGACGGCATCTGCAACTCAGCCTGCACGCTGGTGCTCGGCATGGTGCCGATGAACAAGATCTGCGTGACGCCGCGCGCAAGCCTTGGCTTCCACCAGGCCTATTACGACAAGGCCTTCACCTTCGGCATCAAGGTCACCAGCTCCGAGGGGACGTCCGACCTGATGTCCTACTATCCCAATACGGTGAAGGACTGGATTCGGCGCAATGGCGGGCTCACCACCGACATGAAGAAAATCAAGAACGGCATCGAGCTCTGGAAGATCATCGACCCCTGTCCGGAAGAGTGGTGAGCGGCTGAGCTGAGCCGTTGTCCTGCCTCGCAGCGCAGCATCGTCCGGACGAAATTCGCATTGCCGCATAGCCCCCCGCTGGGGCAATGAAGGCGGCAATGGACCACAATCAAGAAGCCCTGACCGCCCGCGCCGCGCCGATCCTGTTCGTCCTGCTCTGGAGCACCGGATTCATCGGCACCAAATACGTCGTCAACAATGCCGATCCCTTGACCTATCTCGCCATCCGCATGGCGATCGTGGTCGGCCTGATGGCGATGATCGCGGCGATCGCGCGGCCGGAATGGCCGGATCGTATCGGCATTGCGCATAGCGCGGTCGCCGGCATTCTCGTCCACGGCTTCTATCTCGGCGGCACCGCGATCGCGATCGCGCATTCGATCCCGGCCGGACTCTCCGCGCTCATTCCGGGCCTTCAGCCGATCCTGACCTCGACCATTGCCAACCGCTGGCTCGGCGAGCGGGTGACGCCGCTGCAATGGGCAGGGCTGGTGCTCGGCCTCGGCGGCGTGGTGATGATCCTGCACAACCGTCCCATGACCGGCGAAGCCGGGCTCGGCTGGCTCGCCTCGGTGATTTCGCTGATCAGCATCACGCTCGGCACGCTCTATCAGCGCCGCTACTGCAACCAGATCGACTGGCGCGCCGGCAATCTCGTGCAATATGTCGCTGTCACCATTTTCTTTGCGATCGGGGCCTTCCTGTTCGAAGACCGCGTGGTGCACTGGACGCGGGAATTCGTGCTCGCGCTCGCCTGGCTCGCCGTGGCACTCTCGATCGGATCGATCGGGCTATTGTACTGGCTGATCCGCCACGCCGCGGCGACCTCGGTCGCGAGCCTGTTCTATCTGGTGCCTGCCGTGACCGCGCTGATGGCCTATCTGCTGTTCGGCGAGAAGCTCGATGGGCTGGCGATTGCCGGCATGGCGATGTGCGCGGCCGCGGTGTTCGTCGTCAACCGGCGCTTCTAGTCAGACAGGGTATGGTCGCCGGAATACATCCCGGACGTGCGGGACGCGCTCGTGTTAGGCTGGGCTGATTTCAGCTTCCCTTTCACACGGTGATTTCATGAAGAAGGCGCGGCGCGCACTGCTCGGCAGGTCCTTAAGGCCGGTCCGGATTGCCTGCATCAACTACGCGGAGGAGATGATAAGCGACCGGATGATGGCGAGGCTCACGGCCGCGCTTCAGAAATGCTACGACGAGCACTTCCTGCCAATATGGGGCTACCCCGTCGATCTCGACGTCACCCACAAGCCCAAGTCGACGGACTGGCAGCTCGTCTATTTCGACGATGCCTCCCACAAGAACTTCCTCGGACGGCACGAGTTGACCCATCGGGGACAGCCGATCTCGAAGATCTTCGTCAAGGCGCTGGGTGACGAGCCCGTCAGCGTGGCGGCGTCGCACGAGCTGTTCGAGATGGTGCTCGATCCCATGGCCAATCTGTGGGCCGACAAGACCCGCCACACCCAATATGCCTATGAGGTCTGCGACGCCGTGGAGGAGGAGTCGTTTCTCGTCAACGGTTTTCCGATGTCGAACTTCGTCTATCCATCCTGGTTCGAGCCGTTCGGGCATCCCCGCGGCACCAAATTCGACCATATGGGATCGTTGAAGGAGCCGTTCTCGATGACCGAGGGTGGCTACGTCATCAAGAAGGTCAACGGCAGGCGGCTGATCAAGCAGTTCGGCTCGCCGGAAAAGCGGCGGCGCTTCAACGCCGAGGACCGCCGCGGCCATCGCAGCGAATTCCGCGATCCGAAGGGAGAGCATCACCCGGGCCGGCGCGCAGCCAAGCGGCGAGGGTAGGGTGTCGGCGTCTCCGGGTGCGTCCGCACCCGGAGACGTCTCCAAGCGTTGGGCTCAGCGCTTGGCCTTCTTGGCCTTCTTCTTCGACTTGGTGGCTTTCTTGGCGGCCTTCTTCGCAGACTTCTTGGTGGCCTTTTTCGCGGCTTTCTTTGAAGATTTCTTCGCCGCTTTCTTCGTGGTCTTCTTCGCAGCCTTCTTCGCAGCCTTCTTGGCTTTCTTCTTGGCAGCTTTCTTCGGGGCTACTTTCTTCGCGACCTTCTTGGCGGCTGTCTTCACCTGCTTGACGGCGGTGACTGCGGCGTCCTTGGTCGCTTCCACCGCATTGGTGATCGTGTCCATCGCCTGCTCGGTGATCGGCTTCTCGTCGTCCATATCGTCCCCCATTGTTTGAATAGAGCGATGACGATAGCCGGTTTCGAAATTGTGTCAAAGCAGCGCTCAACCTTTGCGGATCTTTGCGTAAGCGGCGAGCGCGCGCTGGCGCCCCCTGGCATGATCGACGATCGGCTGCGGATAGGTCTTGCCGGGCGTGATGCCCGCGCTCGCAAGCTCGATCGGCGTCGCCCGCCACGGCTGGTGGATCAGCTTAGACGGCAGGTCTTTCAGCTCCGGCAGCCAACGCCGAACGTAGGTTCCATCGGGATCGAACTTCTCGCCCTGAAGCTGCGGGTTGAACACGCGGAAATAGGGCGCGGCGTCGGCGCCGCAGCCGGCGACCCACTGCCAATTGGCGGGATTGCTGCCTGCGTCCGCATCGACCAGCGTATCCCAGAACCAGCCTTCGCCCTCGCGCCAGTCGATCAAGAGGTGCTTGACCAGGAACGAGGCGACCACCATCCGAACCCGGTTGTGCATCACCCCGGTGTGCCAGAGCTCGCGCAGGCCGGCATCGACGATGGGATAGCCGGTGCTCCCGCGCTGCCAGGCGGCGAGCGCCTTCTTGTCCGGTTTCCAGGGGAAGCCGTCGAAGTTCGTCTGCAGGTTTTCGGTGGCGAGGCCGGGATGATCGTGGAGGAGGTGGCGGCAGAACTCGCGCCAGCCGAGCTCGCTCAGGAACTTGTCGATGCCCGGTCCGAGTGCCGGATCTTCATCCGCGGCGAACCGCGCCGCGTGCCAGGCCTGGCGCGGGCTCAATTCGCCGAACCTTAAGTGCGGCGACAGGCCTGAGGTGCCCTCGCGATCCGGGCGGTCGCGATCGCCGACATAGCGCCG
>NZ_JALBHA010000329.1:0-7452 GCF_023006445.1 Bradyrhizobium sp. SHOUNA76 | reverse complement strand
GTCGATCCGTTTCAGCCGCGTCAGCTCGGCAACGGTGCCGTCGGCCATCAGCCGCTGTCCGGATGCGAGCGCGTGGCCCGAGGCGATCCAGCCGCCGGTCCGCACCGCACTCATCACGCTTTCGCGCAGGTGAGGCGGCGCCACGAGGATACCGAGCGCAAGGCCGGGCGCGACCTTCTTGGACAGGCTGTCGAGCACGATGCAGCGGTCCGGCCCGAGCGCGGCCAGCGGCGTGTCGTCGGCGAGGAAGCCGTAGACGGTGTCCTCGATGATGGTGAGATCGAGCTTCTCGGCGACGCGCATGATGTCGGCGCGTCGCGTCGCGTTCATGGTGACGCCGAGCGGGTTCTGGATGATGGGCTGGAGATACAGCGCCGACAGATGCGCCTCGCGATGCGCCTTCTGGATGGCGTCGGGCCGCGCGCCGTGCTCGTCCATGGGAATCGGGACCAGCGTCACGCCTAACCGCGCGGCGATGCTCTTGACGTAAGGGTATGTCAGCGCCTCGACGCCGCAGCGGCCGCCGGTCGGGACGAGCGCTGCGAGCGCGGCTGCAAGCGACTGCTTGCCGTTGGCGGTGAAGACGATCTGCTCGGCCTGCGGCGCGAAATCCTTGCGCGCGAGATAGGCGGCCGCGGCATTGCGTGCGCTCTTGGTGCCGGTGCTGGTCGAGACGCGCAACGCGGATTCGAGCGCGTCGACGCGCTCCAGCCCTGCAAGGCTCTTGGCGATCATCGCCCATTGCTGCGGCAGCAGCGGATAATTGACCTCGAAATCGATCCGCGCATCGCGCGGCTCGCTCAAGGCCTCGACCTCGCGCCTGATGTCGCCGGAGATGAAGGTGCCGCGACCGACCTCGCCGACGACGAGCCCACGACGGAGCAACTCCGTATAAACCCGGCTCGCGGTCGAGACCGCAATGCCACGGTCATAGGCAAAATTGCGCTGCGGCGGCAGCCGATCGCCGGGCCTTAACGTGCCGTTAGCGATATCGACGGCAATGGCATCGGCAAGCTTCACGTACTCGAACTTGGACATTATTGCACCGAGAGCAATGTTTTACTTGCTCCGAGTAGTGTACTGGAGCATTTAAGTTCCATCAAGTTCCGCGATTGAGCCGAGGAGAGCGAGAGCAATCCGACGGCAATGAGGTGCAAGCGCTCGTAGCGTCTGCGCCAACGGCATCGGCTTCGCCGCGTGGGACGACTGCCGGAGAAGAAAAATGACCCTGATCTCACAAACTGCCGGGCGGAGCTTGCGCCCATCCTCATCGAGCGGGTTTTTCAGCACGCTCGCCAGTGCCGCCTACGCGCTGTTCGACCGCCTCGAGCGCCGCTCCGCCGTCAAGACATTGAACGAGCTCGACGACCGCGCCCTGCGCGACATCGGCATCACCCGCAGCCAGATCGAGGACGCGGTGTACGGGCAGTTCAAGGCCGAGCTGACGCGGTATCTGTGAGGCACGTGTCCCGGACGCGCTGCAGCGCTCTTGGCGTTGCTGCGCAGCCGGGACCCGGGAAGTCAGGGCTCGCTGATGCATGGGCCCCGGCTCTGCAGCGCACCGTCGCTGGACGACGCTGTTCTGCGTCCGGGGCGCGAGAGCGGTGTTGGGCGCTCAACTGTCTCAACATCGTCATTGCGAGCGCAGCGACTTGTCCGCCGAAGCCTCGGCCAAGGCGGAAGCAATCCAGAATCCCTCCGCGGTGGCAGTCTGGATTGCTTCGTCGCAAGGTCTCCTCGCAATGACGGAGTGTGGGTGACAGCGATGGGTAGAGCGAAGCGAAACCCATCAACACTTCCTTCGTTGAAAGATGATGGGTTTCGCAAGTGCTCTACCCATCCTACGTCTCCCGGACACACCTTCGCGTCCTCGCGGCTCAATTCGCCCGAGCTTTGCTTCATCGCTTCACCCTCAATTGAAAGAGGGCGCAGGGAAGACCGGGCGCCGGCTGGCACCCGCGGTCCACTGTGCGAAAGGCAGTAGCGAAATCTGCACAGCGGCATACAGGTGAAGCCAAACAACCGGCCTTCCCTGCGCAGTGGTTTGACGGCTTATGTCGTGCTCTCCCCGGGGAGCGATGCACTATTGCCCCCGTCGCCTTGCGGATGATCGATGCGCGTGCCCGGTCGGGCCGCCACATCACCGCTGAGACTTGACGCACAGACCCCGGGCGTCAGGACCACACGATTTTGCCGTACGCCGATCACACCGGTCGTGTGCGCGAGGTGTTTCGCTCACGGTTCTCCGCCCTGCGAAGCTCTTCGCGCCGATGCAACTAGCGTCCACCGCCGTCCGGCCCGCGTTCGTGACGATCGCGATACGCCCCTCTTCCTTGGGCCGGGCTGCCGCGACACATACGACATTTCCGAATTTCGGTAAAGTGGAATATCTTTCGCTGTGTGGATTGACCGACCCATGGCGTGTTTTGCCAGTCGGGCAACGCAAGGGATTGTACCTTGTAGCCCGAGCGGAGGGAGCGCAATCCGGGCGACCAGAATCGCGTTGGAGATGGAGACCTAAAGCGGCGCCGACAGTCCCGGCGAGGTCAGCCAATTGTTGACCTCTCCGGCAATATCGATCTGGTGGGCTTTTCGCAAAAGCTCCGTGCGGCGGATACCAGCGGGCATCCCTTTGGCCTGCTGACGAAGGTTGAGTGCCTCTTGCGCCAGGCGGTATTCGAATGTCGATGATGGTTCTGGGGGGCGTCGAGCCGGCATTTTGATGCTCCGCTGCAGGGTTGAGCGGGAGCGCAACTCGCGTTCACACCACCGATAGATGCTAAGGGCCGCTCGGCGGTAACGAGACAATGCGCCGTTGTCTGCTGAATAGCGAGGGCTTTGTTTCGTTCCGCGCAGGAACTATCGGCAAACTGCCCAGGTTGCCGCTGATTGGGCAAACGCATCATCGCTTGAAGTGCCGTTTGAACGATCAACGCGGATCGTTCTAAACTCCGTAGGTCCATCAAGCAGGGGAATTGGAGCGCGACGTTCAAAACACGCCCGCGGTTGGTGAAACTCAGCAACCGCGGCAAATATTCTTAAGCTTCGCGGTGGTTCGGGCTTCTTCCGCAAGAAACGGATCCTTGTAGCCCGACGATGAGTCGATGCCTGGTTTCGGCGGGTTTGCTTGCTTCGGAGGAAATGCCGCATCGTAACAGGAGAGGCGGGCGCCGGTGCTTTCGATCGCGCGGCAGTTCGGCTCCGCGGCGAAAGCTGCCGGCGTGAAGGTGCCCAGTGCCGATGCCAGCAAAAGCGCCGCGGTCCTTGTCCCTGTTCGAGCCGTCTTCATGTTCAACACTCCATCGCTACTTGGATCTACTCGCCCAAGTCGGACGCTCGCCGGTCCAGGCCGGAAGAGCATCCCATTCGGACCAGCGCATCCTTCGCTCCTCATCTCCGACCCTTACGAAAACAAAGGGAGCATCGTCCCGACCTGTTCTCGAACCCACGAAGATCGCCGGAACACCGTAGGCATCTCTGATGATTGCTGTGTTTGCCATTCCCGCCTCCTGTCTCTGCTCGCGCCTTGGCTTGAGTCTTGGCGCAAAGAGCCGCGCCTGCCCGTTGGTGCAGGGCAATTGAACGGATCTGCCGCTAAAGAACGGCCACGATCGCGATCAGCAGCACGAGGAAGATAGGCACCAATAACGGTGGAACGAGCCACTCACGAATGTCGAATTTGACTAAATCGGACATCTGACCGCCTTCTTTCGTTTAAGGCGGGAGCGCGATGCTCTCAGTCACCGATAACAGCCAAGAAGCGCGCGGTGATGCCAACCCTGTAGCACCTACCTCGTCAATTAGCGAGGTCAATCTCGTCCGGTTTGCGCGCAATTGACCGGGACGAGCGGCTCACACGAGTTCATCGGTCCACACCTTGAAGCTGATGAGCTCGCTTGGTCCGAAAGTTTGAACAATCGGAACATCCGCCGCGTCGCGGCCTTGGGCGATCAGGACACGGCCGATCCGCGGAGCGTTGTTGCGTGCATCGAAGGTGTACCAGCGCCCCCCAAGGTAGGCATCGAACCAACCTGCAAAGTCGCCGGGGGCGTGGGGCGCCGGAATGCCGATATCGCCTAGATAGCCGGTGCAGTAGCGCGCCGGAATGTTCATGCAGCGGCAGAACGCGATGGCAAGATGCGCATAGTCCCGGCAGACGCCCTTTCGCTCGTTGAAGACCTCCCACGCCGTCATGGTCGCCCGCGCGTGCTCGTATCCAAACGCGATGTGATCGTGAACGAAATTGCAGATCGCCTGGACGCGCGGCCAGCCGGGCGCCGTTTTCTCGAACAGCTTCCATGCGATGTCGGAAAGCCGATCTGTCTCGCAATACCGGCTGCCGAGTAAATAGAGGATGGTGTCCGATGGAAGATCTTCTACTGCGTGCTGCGCAGCTGAAGGCACGATCACATCAGGCAAGCCGCTATCGCGCACTGTCCCGTCAGCAGAAAGGCGCATACGGCCAGGGGGCGCAACGATCCGGCTGCACCAGTTCCCGAAGCTGTCGCGGTAGGGCGTGATCGGAACAGAAGGCGAGGTGATGAGGTGATCCGGTACAACAACATCGGATGCCCGCGTGAAATGCGTCCCGACCATCGCGATCAATGGCGTGACCTGCTGGAAGTCGTAGACCATTTCGAAGCCGACACGGATTTGCATGCTTAGACCTGACTCCAACGGCAGTGACTGGAATTGGCCGCGGGATGAGTCGCGTTGGCTCGAACTCAGATCGGCGTCGCTGCGAGAGTTCGGTCTGCGTCGTCGCTGAAGAGCAAATGGCTACGCAGCTGGCCGAATGCAATGCCAGGTGCCGCTATGCCCGCCTGCTTTGCCAAGCCAATTGTAATCGCTTCCACATTGTAACCCGGATGAGCGAAGCGACATCCGGGATTCTCGCCATGAGCGGCCCCGGATGTCGCTTCCGCCTTCGCTCTCCGAGCTACGGCGGACAAGTCGCTCACCCGGGCTACGGAAATGCCGGAGAGTTGAGTTCAGTGCCTGACCACCAGCACCGAGCACTTCGCATAACGCACGACGTGCCCGGCGTTGGAGCCGAGGAAATAGGTGCGCATCGCCGGCCGGTGCGAGGTCATCACGATCAAATCGGCCTTCATGTGCGCGGCTTCCTCCAGAATCTCGTGGTAGATGCCGCCCTGGCGCACCACGCTGGAGATCCGCGCTTGCTCGATGCCGGATTCGCGCGCGACGATGGCGAGCGCCTCTTCCGAGGTCTGGCGCTGCTGCTCGTCGAAATCGGCCGGCACGTATTCGGCCAGCATCACCGGCGTCATCGGCAGCACGTTGAGCAGGCGCACCATGCCGCTCCAGGTCTGCGACAGCGTTGCCGCCGTCGCGAGCGCCGGCTTGGCCAGATCGGTGTCGGCGAGGTCGATGGGCACGAGGATGGACTTGAACATCTGCGCCTCCAAATCTTCCAGTCAGCACGTCTTGTCGGCACGTCGCGCGGTCATCCCGATCGAAGCAGCTTGGGGCTGGTGAACAGCACCAGCTTGCCGCGGCGGTAGGCCACGTCACCCCAATCCTTGACGTCAAAGTCGAAGATCGCAAGCCCCGAGGTGGGCAGATTGTCGGCGAGCGCCCTGGCGCCGGCGGGATCGCCGCCGCCCATCAGCATGAGCGCGGCCTCGTGCATGCCGGGATTATGGGCGACCAGCAGCAGCTGCTTCGGGTCGGCCGGGGCCGTTGCAGTGCGAATGGAGTCCAGGATCTGCGCGGGATCGGCGCCATAGAGTTCCGGCAGGATCTCGACCTGCGGCGCCGGGACGCGGTCCTTCATCGCCTCCCAGGCGATGTCCCAGGTCTGCCGGGCCCGGACGGCGTGCGACACCAGCACGGTATCGGGGAAGGGCGGATGGGTGGCGATCCAGTCGCCGAGCTGCGCAGCATCCCTGTGGCCGCGGTCGTCGAGCCGGCGGTCCTGGTCACGGCCGCTCGGCGCGTCAGTCTCTGTCTTGGCGTGACGCAGCAACATCAAACGGCGCATGGCATTCTCGAATCGTTCCACATCCAGAATAAGCTACAGGCGCCGGTTGAGGGCAAGGTGACAGGCGCCCGCTTGGTATAAAGCACCCTGAGATTAGAACGAATCGTCATCGCGCTTTAGGTCGTTATTTTGAGCATGATCTCGGCGCAAACCCGATTTCCCGGTTTGTAATCACGGAAAACCGCTGCACACTTTTCGGGTTCATGCTCTAAGAAACGACATGAGCGAGACTTTCACAAGCGTGTCCCAGGAAGAAGCCGGCCTTCGCGACCGCACGCGGCTGACGTTTGAACTCGACGCCGACATCTGCGTCATCGGTGCGGGGCTTGCCGGGCTCACCATTGCGCTGGAGGCGGCCCGGCTCGGCGCCAGCGTCGCGGTGCTGGAGGGGCGCCACATCGGCTGGAACGCGTCCGGCAACCAGCTCGGCGCCGTCATGCCGGGTTTTGCTCTGCCGCTCGCCGACCTGATCGAGCGCATCGGCTTCGAGGATGCGCGTGAATTGTGGGGGTTGTCGAAGGAGGGCGCCGAGTTCGTCCGGGCCAACGCCACGGAAGAGAACATGCCGGGAATTGCCCGGAGCGACGGTGTGCTGGAGGTCTCCAACGTCGATGCCGGCGACCGGCTGATCAGCCGGTTGCAGATGCTGAACGAGGATTTCGACACCGAGGTCGAGGGTTGGCAGGTCGATCGCGTCCGCGAGGTGCTCAAGACCGATCGCTACTTTCACGGCGTGTATTATCCGAAGGCGTTCCAGCTCGACGGCCGCAAATATGTGCACGGCCTTGCTGCGCTGGCACGGCGGGCAGGCGCCCGCATCTTCGAGGACACGCCCGTCGTCAGTATCGATCATTCCGGCATCCGCAAACGCATCGTCACGCCCTCGGCGCGGCTGCGCGCAACCCATATCGTGCTCGCGGGCAACATTCATCTCGGCGCGCCCTTGAGGCGCCTGTCGGAGACGCTGCTACCGGTCTGGCGCTATGCCGGAATCACCGCGCCGCTCGGTGAGCGGGTGCACGAGCTCATCGCCTTCAAGGGATCGGTGATGGATTCCGACGGCGTCGATCATTTCCGCATCGTCGACGGCGACCGGCTGATGTGGGAGAGCCCGGAGACCACTTGGGCCGCGCGTCCGCAGCGCTTTGCAGGCGCTGTCAGGCGGCGGATCCGTACGATCTTCCCGGCGCTCGGCAATGTCGAGATCACCGAGACGTTCGGCGGCGCCACCGGCCAGACCGTGCACGGCATGCCGCAGATCGGCCAGTTGCGCAAAGGCCTGTGGGTGGCGAGCGGGTTCGGCCGCCAGGGCATGAACACCTCGGCCATGGCCGGGCAGATGATCGCCCGCAGCATCCTGTGGGGTGACGAGCGCTGGAAGCTGTTCTCGCCGTTCGAGTTGGTCTGGGCCGGCGGCGCCACCGGGCGGGTGGCCGGTCAGCTGGTCG